>NZ_FNVI01000040.1:0-32187 GCF_900107945.1 Methylobacterium sp. 190mf
CTCACCCCGAACGCGTTTGCAACCCGGTCCCAACAGGACCAGAACCAGAACGGACTCTGGTTATGAACGGGGGCAAACACGGGGCAAGGTCAACCCCGCACCCCGGCACCGCGCAGCACGCTGTAGAACCTGCCCGGGTCGAACTGGAGTTGACCCGTTTTGGTGGAGCGGTGGAACGCTTGCGGATTAAGGGTTGGCGAGCATGTCCTGTTCGTAGCGGATGGGTGAGCGATAACCGAGCGCGGAGTGCAGGCGCACGGGATTGGCTTTCGGCCGACACGCTTCGACCAGGGGCTCCAGCTCAGACCATTGCGCGTCGCTCAGCATCATCCCTCCTGCCTTGGAGAAAGAAAAACGCGAGCCCCACCAGTCCGTTCAAGTGACGACAGGCCCTAGACCGCTTCCACGCCGCGAGACTGCGGGCGGGTTGAGAGCGTCACGCCTTGCGAATATCGCTGACCTCGTCAGCCAGCTTGGAGAGCTTCGGCTTCCGACGGGCCGCCATGACGGTAAGCAAAATCCGCGTTGGCTCGCTTCTTTGCCGGAGTTCGAGAACAACCCTCCTCTCTCGCGCGAGAGACCCGCACACGAGCAACGCTGAAGCCGAGCATCTTCTGAAAATGCCACAATCCAGCAGGTAGATTGTCTGCGCTGTCGGTATTGACAAGATATCTGACGCCCAGTGACGACAGTCTTTCGACAACTATCTGGGTCAAATAATAGCGCGCATCGGAATGCATCGGCGTTTCGCCGAGCGTAACAAATAGATGCAGTGATGCCCATTCACCATCATAGGGCGTAACCGCGATAAGCAGTGGAGTCCCATCTGGGCCGAGGCCAACAGTCCATAGATGCTTTCCGACTAGATCGCTCCAGTCGTTTCCCTCTAAACGGATACGCGTCTTTGACGAAATGAAACCGTGCAGGGTGTCGATCAGCTTCCGCTGTGCGGACGGATCGGTGACGGAACGCCAAGTCACGCCTGCCTTACGCGCTGCACGTACCTTTCGGCGAAGCGTCTGCTTGCTCGATCCTTCGCTATATTCAGCGGCATTCGTCGGGATAGGAAGGACGCATGCCCCTAAGAAACCTAAAGAAAACAATCCGAATATGAATTTACGTCCGAGGGTAGCTTTGATTTCCTGGCCAGACGAAGCAGAGCTGAGTTTTGCGCTAAGCCGCGGGAGGAATATATGTCCCAGAAAAGCTTTCAGAGAAATTCTTGGATTGCGGATTGCAAAACTTCTAACCCGAAGTTTAGACTCTTTATGTCTGTGCCAGAAGTGAGCCACGCATCCGGACCAATACTCGCCCTCAGGTAGATTGAGTATGCCCCGAAACGGGGCGCTGATTGCGGATAAAGAGAACATTCGGACAAGCTGGGCTGTGCGAGTTTGGCCCGTGATAGCGCAGGCAACCAATCAGAAACAACTCCGACGAAGGGGGTAGGTTTTGGAAGGGCATGCAAACCGTGCTGCCTGCTCGCTAGGCACCACGAGTGCGGCGAATGCCGAAGGCTCAACTCTTTGTATGTCCAGGCCATTGGCCTCGCGCCGCTGCCCCCATCCTGCGAGCGACGCCTGCTGATCCGTGTCGAGGGCCGCGACGGTCTCACCATCCTGCATAGCCGCGATGGCGAGTGAGGCCGCGAGGGTACTTTTGCCGGAACCGCCCTTCTGTGTGGTCAGAGCCAGGACGCGCATCACAGGCCTGCCATCCCGGCCAGGTTTTGCTTGAACAGCTGCCCGGACCGGATGTAGCCGCTCGTCGTGTCGAGGCGCTTGTGTCGGAGCTGTCGCTGGATCGCGTGACCGGGCGCATCATTGGCCGCGGCCGACGTCGCGAGCCCGGATCGGAGCGAGTGCCCGGCATAGGCTGCCGCGGCTCCTCCGGCGAGTACCCGTCCGCGGAGTGCCGCGGCCTCGACGGCGCGCTGGTGCATCCTGGCCAGGCGTGCGCGTTCAAGGGGGGGCGCAAGAAAAAGCCCCGTTCGGCGGTGCCGACAGGGCTGAAGGTTGTGGCTGGGAGGAGCCGGGCCAGGCGAAGCAAGCGGCGGGCCGCACTGCCAAGCCTATTGGCTCCAACTGTTGCCGGCGACGACAACTGAGCTATCCTGCACCCATGCGCACAGCCCTCGCCGCACTCGCTCTCGTCGCCGCCGCCGGTAGTGCAAGATCTGATGAATGCGAAGGAGTTATTAAGCTTCAGGGGTTTCTCAACCGAGCGCAACTCCAGTGCGGCTTGACCAAGAACGATCGCCGGATCGTGCCGCAAGCTGAAGAATGCGCAATTCAAATGAACGAGCGCAAGATGCAGCATATGCTCGCCGCCGGAATGAGGATGTACGACAAGAAAGAGTCGGAGATCGGACGCGAAGCTACTTGCGCTGAAATATCAAAATTTTATCCGAGTACAACGACCCGTTAGTCGACTTTCCGTATCTAAGCACCGCTGCACTGGTTGATGCGAGGTAACGTCCGCCTTAGCCATCTGCCGAGCTTGGTTCTGCCCGCTCGGCCGTTTGCTGAACCTACGGCGAAAGGTGGATTGCCGAACGACACGGGCGCGCCAATTTTGTGAGCGGCACACCCACTTGGAGTCGCGCTCATGTCTCTAAAGCACTTCGTGTTCGACAACGAGGCCGAGGCGCGGAAATGCGCAGAGCAGTTCGGCGGCAAGGCCAGCGTAATCTACCGTGGGGATTACCGGCACGACTGGCTGGTGTCGGTAGACGATTAGGGCTGCGGGGCTGGAGGTTCGTTCATCCGCCACCAGCCTTCGCCATTTGTCGTCCACGGTGACGCCCGCCCGCCGGGCGATGTCCTGGACACTCAAGCGCTCGGCCGAAAGCGGAATGATGCGGGCGCGCTGGATGTGCTTGAGCGGTCGCTGGTGATCGCAGCCAACCGATTCGCGTCAGTAGGATTAGGAGCACGCATACCGTCTGGACCATCGCCCAGACTTGCACGTCTCCACCTCAGCGTGGATCCTCTGTCCGCGTCACTGCACTAGCCTAGGCGATGTCCTGAGCCTGTCGACAAAAGTCGCCGAGCAGGTCCTTGGCGAGGGGCGCGGGACCTGTGCCCTCCGTCGGTGAGCTAGAAGCTGTGGTGAAAGCGGCGGAGTTCCTTCGAGCACACACTGTGCCTTGGTCCGCAGTTGTGAGTGAGATCAGCGGTCGTCTCGTTGCGCAGATGGAAGGCATCAGGGCGCAACCGGGCAACGCAAAAGCTTGCCTGCCCTCTTCTCAGCAGCCATCCGCCGCCTCGTCGAGGCAGCTCTGAAGTCCAGCTGGAGGGTCTCAATACAGTCGGTCAAGCCATTCGTCGGACTGAGGACGGTACAAACAACGGCTAGCTCCAACCGCAGTCGTTATACCGCGAACGACTTATATGCTGCTTGGCCGAACTGCCTATCTGTCAATATGTCTCGTTCGTATCTGTCGGCGAAACCATCTGCGATCTGGGGAGTATACCAATTAATGATCATCGGAGGGAGCCATGCTTGGATTTATATTGGGAGTGATTAGCTGTCTTTTAGCTTTATTATTTTTTGTTTTGATTATGTTTGCCGCATTTGGTTCCGCGGCGAGCGCCTTTGAAGACTAGATAGGGATATTATACAGCCAATTGCTGTGGCTCGCGTTTTCTTCCTGCGATTGGGGCTTCTAGAGCCGTCCCCGATCAGATAGCGACGGCCAAGTCGTTCTCGTAGCCGGCTGCGGCGATGTAGTTGCGGCACTCCTGCGGCGTGAAGCACATGGATGCCTGACGGATCGCCGCCCAGAGATCCGGGATCGTGTGGGCAGCCGCGCTACGCAACAGCGCCTTCAGCTTCGCGAAGGCCTGTTCAATCGGGTTGAAATCGGGGCTGTAAGATGGAAGGTGAGCAGCCGCGCTCCTGCGGCCTCGATCGACGCACGCACGCCGGCGACCTTGTGGGCTGGCAGGTTGTCCATGACGGCGATGTCGCCCGGCTGCAGCACCGGGATCAGGGTTTCGGTGACGTAGCTGCGGAAGCGCCTGCCGTTCGTGGGACCGCCCAGGAGCGCGGTCGCGCACAGCCAGCTGGTGCGCAGGGCGGCCGGGATGGTCGTGGTTTTGTAGTGGCCAAACGGAGCTGCAAGCCGGCAGCGCTCGCCGCGTGGTGCCCAGCCGTAGCGGCGCGCCATGTTGGTGGCCGCCGCCGTCTCGTCCAGGAACACCAGCCGATCCGGATCGAGTTCGGGCTGTGGATCGGTGCTTAGCGCCCGGCTGTGACCCTCGTGACCGGGCTTGGGGTGCTCGCGCTGCTCCTTGCGGTCCGTCGCGGGCGGCTTGGATGAGGTGCGTGAGGTGTTCTCCGGTCGCAGCAGCGGCAGCACCAGATCGATCAGCTCCTTGAACCGCGCCGGGTTTCCCGGAGGCTCCAACTCCTGAGAGGATGGAGCCATGACGAAGCGCAGCACACCCTTTTCGCCTGAGGTCCGCGAACGCGCGGTGCGGATGGTGTTCGACCACCAGGGCGAGCACGGCTCGCAATATGGGGCGATCCGCTCGATCGCAGCCAAGATCGGCTGTTCGGGCGAGACGCTGCGGAACTGGGTACGTCAAACCGAGCGCGACCAGGGCCAGAGGGCCGGGCCAACGACGGACGAGCGCGAGCGGATTAAGGCGCTGGAGCGCGAGAACCGCGAACTCCGGCAGGCCAACGAAATCCTCAGGAAGGCGTCGGCCTATTTCGCGATGGCGGAGCTCGACCGCCGGTCGCGGACATGATCGCCTTCATCGACGATCACCGGGAGGCCTACGGGGTCGAGCCGATCTGCCGCGTGTTGCCGATCGCCCCGTCGACCTATCACGCCCATGCCGCGCGGCAGGCTGATCCCGGCAAGCTGCCGGCTCGGGCTCGCTCGGACGCGGCGCTGATGGTCGAGATCCGGCGCGTGTTCGAGGCGAACTTCCACGTCTACGGGGTGCGCAAGGTCTGGCGGCAACTCGGCCGGGAAGGGATCGCGGTTGCCCGCTGCACGGTCGCCCGGCTGATGCGGGCCATGGGGCTGCAGGGCGTCGTGAGAGGCAAGAAGGTCCACACCACCGTCCCCGATCCCGCGGCGGCCTGTCCGCTCGACCGGGTGAGCCGTCAGTTCAAAGCGCCGCGTCCGAACGCCCTGTGGGTTAGCGACTTTACCTACGTCGCGACCTGGGCCGGCTTCGTCTACGTGGCGTTCGTGATCGACGCCTATGCCCGGCGCATCGTCGGCTGGCGGGCGTCGAGGACCGCCCATGCCGCCTTCGTGCTCGATGCCCTGGAGCAGGCTCTGCACGAGCGCCGGCCCCGCCGGGGCGGTGGGCTCGTGCACCATAGCGACAGGGGCTCCCAATACCTCGCTCTGCGCTACACGGAACGGCTGGCGGAGGCGGGCATCGAGCCCTCGGTCGGAAGCGTCGGCGACAGCTATGACAATGCCCTGGCTGAGACGATCAACGGCCTGTTCAAAGCCGAAGTCATCTATCGCCGTGGGCCGTGGCGATCCTTGGAGGCCGTCGAGTTCGCCACCCTCGAATGGGTCGATTGGTTCAACACCCGCCGCCTGCTCGAACCGATCGGCAACATGCCTCCCGCCGAGGCCGAGGCGCGCTACTTTGCTCACGCCGCGGTGCAAGCCTTAGCTGCCTGACCCAAACCAACCGGCCTCCGGGAAACCCGGCGCGGTTCACCTCGCGGCTCGGCCGTTCCAGTTCGCTGCGTCCCATCTCACGAGAGAGGCAGCGAAATGAGACCTGCGCAAGGGCGTGGGTAATTAAACTCGGCTGGAGTGTCGAGACAACGAGCTAGGGCGTGGTGCTGATGATTGTGCATTCGGCGTCCCTGCATTCGGTGCGCCTGCGAGCTGGAATTGTTAGATCTTGGGATTATCTCTGTCACCGTTGCCGCGTCCGTTCCCTGTGCCAAAGTTTCCGTTACCGTTCGTTTGATTGCCGTTGCCGTTGTTTGAGCCGGTATTGCCATTGCCATTGCCATTGCCGCCGGTTCGCCAGATCGGAAACTCTGGGGGCGCGAAGCCGAGCGCGCGATCCGCTTGGAGCGCGGTCTGAAATCCCGCGGGATCAGACAGGGTCAGCGCGAGCAGGACGAAGGCGTTGTGCATCGACGGCTCCATGGGGCTTATCGTATGTGCCTCTCTTTGCGGGAGAGTATGCATTTTTAAAAATGGCGAGTGCGGGGTGCGACCTTCCGACGAAGCCTTGCCGCGTATGTTCAGCAACGTCGCAGCCAATCCTGGATGTTCTTGTCCCTTTCCCGTTCCCCTGCGGGAGCGGGGGGCAGTAAGGCTTAAAGGGGCGGCGGCGCTTGTACCGCTCCCCGTCGCGACGCGATTAGGACCGCTGCCCAGGCGGCGTTGACCGCAACGGCGACCATTTCAGCGTCGGCCGAAGAAGGGCAACGACATGTTTCCGTTGAGATTTCCGTTTCCGCCGCCGATGTTGCCGTTGCCGTTGCTGCTGCCGCCGTTGAGGTTGCCGTTACCGCCGCCTGCGTTGCCGTTGCCGTTGGACGAGCCTGAATTGTAGTTGCCGTTATAGGCGCCGACATTGTAGTTGCCGTTGCCCGCCCCGGTGTTTCCGATACCGTTGAACGCGCCGACGTTGCCCGTCCCGCCGTTGAACGCTCCGACATTGTTTGAGCCAGTATTGAACGCGCCCATGTTGCCGTTCACGATCGGCGTCCCGGTGCCGTTGCCGTTGCCGGTGCCGTTGCCCGATCCGGTGTTCCAGTTGCCGTTATTATTTCCGTTCAGCGATCCAAAGTTTCCGTTGCCGTTCCCAACCCCGTTCCCGATCGCGTAGATTTGCGCCTGCGCCGGATGCGCGGCCGAACCGATGAGCCCGAGAAAGGCCAAGGACAGGAGGGGGGATTTCATCGCGATGCTCCCTGTTCGGCGCCCGACGATCTCGGATGCGCTTCCATCCACCGACGGCCGTCCGTGCCCGGTCGGCCGTCCCCTCGCAAGCCTCCGCCCGCGCGTTCCGCGGGGCTGAGACAAGTCGTCAAAGAGTTCAGTTCCGGCTGCCGTTCCGGTTGCCGTTGAGGCTGCCGAAGTTGTTGTTGCCGTTGAGATTTCCGTTCCCGATGGCAAATGTGTTCCGGTTGCCGTTGAGGTTGCCGTTGGCGCTGCCGGTGTTGAGGTTGCCGTTGGCGTTGCCGTTGCCGATGCCGAAAAAGTTGGCATTTCCGTTCAGGTTGCCGTTACCCGAGCCGAGGTTGCCGTTGCCGTTCAGGTTGCCGTTTAAGTTGCCCAGGTTGAAATTGCCGTTGCCGTTGCCGTTCAGCGAGCCGGCATTGGCGTTGCCGTTCCCGTTGCCGTTGCCCGAGCCGACGTTGCCGTTGCCGTTGCCGTTGCCGTTGCCCACCGATTGAGCCGACGCCATCGAGGGCATGCCGGCAATGGCGAGGGCGGCGATGGCCGAGAGCAGGATTGTCCTCATCGCGCATTCCTCCTGTCCGATGCATGCCCGATCCCCCTACCGGGTGGGCCATGCGGTACGTTGCTCGGTTTGAACAACGCCTTCAGGGTGCGGCGCTGGACTGATTATGAATAGCCGTAAATCCGAACTAGCCAGTGTTGGCTACACCTTTTGGGTGAGACAAGTCTGACAGTGCCGGTGTCTTCATTGTTGCGTGTCGCCGCGATGCAATATTCGCGTAAACTATTGTCGCATATCAAATTATATCGTTGGACTTGGCTTCTACTGATAGCGATGGATTGGCAAAAAATGTCATCGAGTACAGGTTTCGCTTCCATTTCGTTTGATATATGTTGACTAAAAATCGGGCATTTTTTGCGAAATTAATGCAGCCCACAGTTGTGGAGGAGGCTCGATGGTGCGGGGACTGGCGGGCACAGATTCGGGCCGGTTGGCCGGAGAGACAAGGAGGCAGGACGGCCTATCGGTCAGCGACCTGCGCGAGACCCTGGACGAGGTCGGGATCTGCACGTGGTCGCTCGATCCCGGCACCGGACAAGTCACGGTATCGGAGAATTGCCGCCATGTCCTCGGCGTGCCGGCGCGCCGCCTGTCCGACCACGACGCCTTCCAGGCTGTTGTGCATCCCGAAGATCGCGCCGCCCGAGCAGCGGCGGTCTGCGGTGCGTTGGAGCGGGGCGGCAGGTACAGCATCGAGTACCGCGTCTGCAAGCCCGGCGGCGAGACCCGCTGGGTGCGCTCCCTCGGGCGGGCCGAACGCAGCCGCGGCCCGCGGCCCGCCCGGTTCCGCGGCATCGTATACTGCATCGACGCGCGCCGTCAGGCCGAGACGCGCCTACAGCGGCTCCAGGCCGACCTGATCCATGTCGCGCGGCTCTCCGCCATGGGTGAGATGGCCTCGGCGCTGGCCCACGAACTCAACCAGCCACTCGGTGCGATCAGCAATTACGCGGCCGCCTGCGACTGCTTCCTGGCAGAGCCAGGGGCGGTGCAGGTCGCTGCGGCCCGAGACGCGCTCGCCGCCGTGGCCGGGCAGACGCAGCGGGCTGGGGCGATCATCCGGCGCCTGAGGGATTTCGTGACCCGGGGCGAGACCGACCGACGGTTCGAGAGCGTCGCGGGACTGGTGGAAGACGCCTGTGTCCTCGCCTTGGTCGGAACCCGGGAGTACGGCATCGAGGCACGGGTCGATCCCGGTCCGCCCGGCATACAGGTACTCGCCGACCGGGTGCAGATCCAGCAGGTTTTGGTCAA
Source organism: Methylobacterium sp. 190mf (assembly GCF_900107945.1). NCBI lineage: Bacteria > Pseudomonadati > Pseudomonadota > Alphaproteobacteria > Hyphomicrobiales > Methylobacteriaceae > Methylobacterium > Methylobacterium sp. 190mf. The sequence continues at coordinate 8,724 of NZ_FNVI01000040.1, forward strand.
CTTGATCCGGAATGCCTGCGAGGCGATGCGTAACGGGGCGCGCCGGAACCTGGGGGTCGTCGCGGCCGCGCAGGCGGACCGCTCGGTTCGGATCAGCGTGTCGGATACCGGCCCGGGTGTTGCCGAGGCTGTCGCCGAGACGCTGTTCCAGCCGTTCGTTACCACGAAACCCGCCGGGATGGGTGTTGGATTGTCGGTCAGCCGATCGATTGTGCACGCCCACGGCGGCCGGTTCTGGGTGGACAGCACCGCAGCGGCGGGCGCCACCTTTCATTTCACCTTGCCCATGACCGAGGACTGACGAGGACGGAGATGCGGACGGTTCCCATTTCGACGATCCATGTCGTGGATGACGACGCGGCGATGCGCCACTCGCTCGCCCTCCTGCTGGGGGTGTTCGGGCATTGCGTCCTGGAGCATACCGGCGCGGCGACGCTGCTCGACGCGCCCGGCCATCTGAGCGGCTGCATCGTGACCGACCTGCGCATGCCGGTCATCGACGGGCTGGAAATGCTGGCCCGGCTCCGGGCTGCCGGCTCCCTGGTGCCGGTGGTGATGATGACGGGTCAGGGGGACATCTCCACCACGGTGCGGGCCATGAAGCTCGGGGCCTGCGACGTCCTGGAGAAGCCATTCGCGGCCGCACTCCTGCTCGATGCCGTCCGCGCGGCCCTCGCCGTCGAAAGTGGAGCGCCGGCGGCCAACGACGACGACGCGACTTTCGCCGCGCGGGTGAGCCGCCTGACCGGGCGGGAGCGCGATGTCCTTCATCTCGTTCTGCGCGGACACACCAACAAGGAAATCGGTCAGACGCTTGAGATCAGCCATCGTACGGTCGAGATCCACCGCGCCAGAGTTATGACCAAAACCGGGTGCGAATGTGTTCAGACGCTGGTTCGTCGAGCTGCTAGAACGGCAATGCTGTGATTAAACTTGTCAGATATGTTTATGAATTCGTGTGATTCTGTGCATTGCTATGTTTTGTGCCAAAAATATCTGATAGATTTGTCGAGAAATTTTTTATCGAATATCATCTGATTGAATGAAGCGGGATCACGACCGGAAATGGCAAGTGCTGTATCGCGGGTATACGTACTGATCCTTACGGGTTCGTAGTCAATTCCCAAGCGCGATGATTTCTGCAACCAATCTGGCAAGACCTGGGTCTCGAAATCCGAGGTCACCGCCGCGAGAGCCGGGTTCGCCGGGCCTGCAAGGCGGATAGCGGGAGGTCTCACACGTGGCGCGTTGGTTGCCCGACAACGTGATGACGCTCGGCTTCGCGGCCGTCGCGGCCTTCGCCCTGCTCACCTACGCGAATCCTGATGTCGGCCGCTTCGGCACTGCCCAGCGCGGCTCGCCAGTCGAGGCCAAAGAGACGGCGCCCAAGGACGCGATCTCAAAGGATGTGGTCACCAAGGAGGCCGGCCCGGTACACGATGCGGGCCGCTTCATCACGGCGGCGATCCAGCGAGGGGTCCTGGAGCAGATCATCACCGCCACCGGCACCGTGCAGCCGGTCGACACGGTGGAAGTCGGGTCGCAGCTGGCGGGGCAGATCGCCCAGCTGCACGTCGATTTCAACGATCGCGTCCGGCTCGGAGACCCCCTCGCTGAACTCGATCAGCGCAGCTTCCTCGCCAAGGTCGAGGAGAACCGTGCCGCCCTCGACATGGCAGTGGCGAACGTGAAGGTCCAGCAAGCTCGGCTGGACCGGGCCCGGATCGATCTCGACAACGCCCGCGGTACCAAGGCGGTGCTCCAGGCCAAGGTCGAGAGCGCGCAGGCCGTGCAGCTGGCTGCCGAACGCAACCTCGACCGCAAGGTCGCCCTCCGCTCCCGTGAGGTCGCCTCGCCGGCAGCCCTCGAGGAAGCGCAGACCGATCTCGCCTCCCGGAAGGCCCAGACGCGTGAGGCGAGCACAGTGCTCGACCTCAATGGCTACGCGGTCGAGGGCGCCATTGCGGAGGTGCGCCGCCTGGAAGCGGAGCTGGCGCAGGCCCGCGCTGCCGTGCCCCAGCGCCAGGCGAGCCTCCGGGGCGCCGAGATCGACCTCGACCGGACGGTGATCCGCTCGCCCACCGACGGCGTCGTGGTCGGCCGCTTCGTCAACCAGGGCCAGACCCTCGCGGCGGGTCTGGAGGTCCGGACCGCCTTCAACATCGCCAAGAACCTCGCCGAGATGGAGGTCCATGCCCGCGTCGACGAGACCGATATCGGCCGGGTCGCGGCGGGGCAGCGCGCCAGCTTCGGGGTGGATGCCTACCCAGGCCGGCGGTTCGAGGCCGTGGTCCGGCAGGTCCGCAAGGCGCCGCTCGTGACCCAGAATGTCGTCACCTACACGGTGGTTTTGAAGACGGACAACCGCGACGGTCTGCTCCTGCCCGGGATGACGGCCCTGGTGAAGCTGACGGTCCACAAGGACGAGGACGTGCTGAAGGTGCCGCTGGCCGCCCTGCGCTTCCGGCCCGAGGGCAGCGCGCCACGCGATCCGGCCGCTCCGTCGGTCTGGGTGCGGGGCGCCGATGGCGGGCTCGAGGCGGTTCGGGTCGAGACCGGTGCGACCAGCGCCGACCTCGTCGCGCTTCGGGCGGCCGGCCAGCTCGCCGAAGGCAGCGAGGTCGTTGTCGGACAGGCCGAGGTGCCGGCGGGCCGCCGCCTGTTCGGCGTGCGACTGGGGTTCTGAAATGGCGCTCCTCGCCCTCGATGCCGTGCACCGGACTTTCCGGGTTGGGACCGTCTCGGTGCCGGTGATCCGCGACATCACCCTCGGCGTCGCGGCGGGCGAGTGCGTGGCCATTATGGGCCCGTCGGGCTCGGGCAAGAGCACGCTGATGAACATGGTCGGGCTTCTCGACAGACCGACCTCGGGATCGATCCGCCTGGACGGCGAGGACACGGCCCGTCTGTCCGACGACGCCCGAGCCCGGATGCGCCGGGACTGGATCGGTTTCGTCTTTCAATCCTACAACCTGCTGCCGCGCAGCACCGCGGTGGAGAACGTCGAGCTGCCGCTGATCTATGCCGGCGTCGCGCCACGGCTTCGGCGGCTGCGCGCGCGGGCCGCCCTCGAATCGGTCGGCATGGCGATCCGGGAGCGGCACTACCCCTCGCAACTCTCCGGGGGCGAGCAGCAGCGCGTGGCGATCGCTCGGGCCCTGGTGGGGGATCCAGCGGTCCTCCTGGCCGACGAGCCGACCGGGGCGCTGGACAGCCGGACGGGCGCGGAGATCCTCGACCTGTTCCACCAGCTTAACCGCGGCGGCCAGACCGTGGTGATGATCACCCACGACGCCGCCGTTGCGGCCCATTGCGCGCGCACGGTCCACCTGCGCGACGGCCAGGTGGTCGACGACGTGCGCCGCGGACCCAAGCGGGCGGACGCCGCATGAGTCTGTCCCAGACGCTCCTCGTCGCCCTCCGGTCCCTGCGCCTCAACCCGATGCGCAGCTTCCTGACCATGCTGGGCATCGTCATCGGCGTCGCTTCCGTGGTGACGGTGCTGGCGATCGGCAGCGGCGCGCAGGGGCAGGTCGCCGACCAGATCCGGGCGGTCGGCGCCAACGTTCTGATGATCAATCCTGGGACGGCCAAGAAGGACGGGGTCCGGCTCAAGGCCGGCACCCGCCTGACCCTGACGGAGGGCGACGTCGACGCGATCCTAGCGCAGGTGCCGCAAGTCCGCGCCGCGGCGGGGTCGCTGTCCGGGAGCGCGCAGATCGTGCGCGAGAATCGGAATTGGAACACCACCGTCAACGGCACCACCAATGGGCACTTCCTCGTGCGTGATTGGCCTCTAGCGGCCGGGCGCACCTTCAACGGAACAGAGCAGACTACCGCCGCCAAGGTGGCGATCCTGGGCAGCGTCGTGGCCAAGGAGCTGTTCGGGCGCGACAACCCGGTGGGCACCGAGGTGCGCATCATGAGCGTGCCGTTCGAAGTGGTCGGGGTTCTCGACGCCAAGGGGCCGGACCAAGACGACGTCGTGTTCGTGCCCTTGGAGACGGCCAAGCTGCGCTTCCTCGGCAGCGCCAGCGGAGTCAACCGCGACGCCGTCGCCTACATCGTCGCCAAAGCCGTCTCGGACGAGGCGATGGGCCGGGCGCGCACGGAGATCGAGGAGCTCCTGCGCCAGCGCCACCGCATCACCGAGGGGCAGGAGGACGACTTCAAGGTCTCCGACCCGGCCGCCGCGATGGACGCTCAGCGGGGTGCCACGCGCACCATCGCCTTGTTGCTCACCTCGGTGGCGGGGGTGTCGCTGCTCGTTGGCGGCATCAGCATCATGAACATCATGACGGTCACCGTGACCGAGCGCACCCGGGAGATCGGGATCCGGCGGGCAGTCGGCGCCCGCGGGGCCGATATCCGGCTCCAGTTCCTTGCCGAGGCCCTGGTGCTGTGCCTGCTGGGCGGCTTGGCCGGCGTGGTCGTCGGGGCCGGCGTCTCGCTGACGGTCGCCCGGTCGGCGGGATGGGCCACGATCATCGACGCGCAGGCGATCCTGCTGTCGGTCGGGTTCTCGGCGCTGGTCGGGCTGTTCTTCGGCTACTACCCGGCCCACCGGGCTTCGCGGCTCGACCCGGTCGATGCCCTCAAGATGGAATGATCAGGTCCCGTCGGGCACGGGCCCGGCGCAGAAGGAGGTCATGATGGTCCAACCGTTCGCGCGAATCGCTCTCGACGACACCCGCCTTACCCTGACCGTCCGGGAGCAGGAGATCATCCGGCACATCGCACAGGGCGCGCAGAACGACGGCATCGCCTACGAGATGGGCATCTCGGCCAATACGGTGAAGACGCATATCGGCAACATCATGCGCAAGTTCGGGCTCCACAACCGGACCCAGATCGCCATACTGCTCACGCCCCGCCTGGTGACGCCAGGGCCTGCGCGGCACCCGCGCGCCCTGACGTCCCGGCCCGTGCCGTAGCGGGCGATGAAGTCGGTCGCCGGCCGGGCTCCGCCTGGGCGCGACGGCGGCGCTTGACGGGGGCGGGACGGGGGAGGAACTGCTTTGGATCGGGGCGGGCCTCCTGGTCGGGATCGGCCGCCGCGTAGGCGTCGGCGCCGGTGAACCCGGCCGCCCGCTGCGCCTCGGCGCCGGCCCCCGACAGGCAGCGCACGCCCTCGACGGCGAGCGCGAGGGCGACATCGGGATCGTTGCACAGGATCTGCGTGGCCGCCACCCTGTGGCCAAGGCTGTACAGGGTCCGCGCGTAGAGACGCAGGTTGCAGCCCTTGTCGGTCAGGGTGCCGCCGATGGTGAGCCCGAGCCCGGGGCCGGAGCCACCGACGCTGGCGCTGCCGAGGCAGCTCTCGATCCCGGCGGCCGCGAGGCCCGGCGCCCACACGCCCGGCGTATTCCGTCCGCTGCCGCTGCCGCCGATGCTCACCGAACTCGACGAGCCCGCCGCGGCGGCGGCAGCCAGCGCGTTGTTGCTGCCATTGCCATTGCCGTTGCCATTGCCGGCGCCAGAATTGCCGATCCCGTTGCCGATCCCAGACTGGGCCTGTGCGGCGGTGGTCATCAGGAGGGCGATGGCAAAGGGGAACAGGCGACGCACGGACAACCTCACCTCTGCGATGCGCATGGAATGCGACGCAAGACCCGCGCATCGTTTGGGAATCGCGCCGCGAGGTCAATGCCAGCAGAGGTCCAGATGAGTAATGAACGGCCGGAAACCTGCGTGTTGCGGAAGAATTCGACCGCATGCGGCAAAAAGGCCGCTCTCAATGCTGGTTGGGCTGCATGCCTGTTGGCGATCGACCTCTACGCACCTCGTTCAGCTGGCGCGGCACGCAATCCGCGGGAGAACAAGCCCTACGTAAATTGCCTCCGCTCGGAGATCGGCCGGAGGGATCAGATCTGCCGTGGTTGTCGCCGTCACAGGATCATATCGTCCACACTCGAAGAGGCGTGGGTGTTTGACATAGGTAACCGATCCACAGTGCGTATCGTTGTCGCCATGATAAATTTATGGAATAATACCGAAATGCCTGACCGCAAGATAGGTAGAATATAGGACCGCCAATCCCGCTGCCGAGACCGCGCACACGACAAGCCAGCGATCAAAATGCTCAGCGTCGCAATCTGCCTGAGTTGTCGCACAGGATAGGCAATACACATGTCCATTCTTGATCTCGCTTCCGCATGACCGGCATGCGCTAATAGCCAGAGATCTCTCGTCGGCAGTCATTTTGCGTGCAAATAGTCTTTTGCCGCCACTCCAGAATCGGACGGATCTACCATGCGCAATCAGTCTCATTTGAGCACTCGCAACCTCATGCCGAGATACTGCAGCGATAGAATACTAAATTCTGATAATTTGGCGGCAAAAAGGTCAGCAATCGCACCTTCGCCCACGCCGAGCTTAACGAGAAACCATGCTGAGAGACGTTCTCGCCGCTGCCTGCCCGCAGACGGGACGTAGCAGAAAGTAGTTTCTTCCAGGTGGCAAAAACCGCTGCGCGCCAAGGTCAAGTAAGACGCTGTCTCTCCGCAGGTATGGATCGCGGGCAGATGGTCGTCAAGGAGGGCCGCGATCGAACCAAGAGGATTCTCAAGCGGGCTCCGATGCTTCTCCGCCAGTGTTGACCGTTATCGACGCCCAGCGATGCTCCGACCTCAAGGCACCAACAAACGCCGCCGCACGCTGTCGAGCCCGCTGAAGATGTAGGCCGTCAACCAACCAACCCCGCAGCCTGCAGCCTTGACGTAGAAGTCGGGCAAACGTCCGTGCCGGCTTGGCTGAAGTGTCTGAGCGGCCTCGAGTACGCCCGCGGCTGCGACGGCGAGGAGAAGGACCAAGAGGCGCTTGCGTGGGTAGCCGACGCAGAACACGAGCGCGAACACAGCATATGCGCCCGCGCGTTCGATCCAGACCGGTTCGCCCGAAATGGGACGTACGCCGATTGGACTGACGGTCACGATGACGAGGGCCGCCAGCATGAGCCAGCCGAGGAGACGTAGGGATCTCTGCATAGGTCGGTTTGGCACAAGCGGCGTGTCGGAAGTACGGCGTTTGCAACCTTCAAGCCGACGGGCCGCAGGGCTGCGGCTTGGCGCCATCTTTGTTCAAGAGCCGCTTGAGGCGATGTCCTCGCGCGAGGATACCAATGCCGGCGGCCAGAGCGGCTGCCCCGAACTCGCTATCTATCAATCGAGATTGTGAGCGACGTCAAGTCAGGCGTTATCGCCCACATTGCGCAGTTCATCAGAACTGTGAGTTGACAGGTATAGCCGCGCGATCGGTCATTAATCATAATCCCCAGATTCGCATGTGAGTCGCGCTCGATTGCAGAAAAATACGTATTGCGCACATGAGAACCGTATAGACATCTGCATATTAGATGAAGTTCGACCGTTGGCATCACAATGAACTGCGTAGGTATAATATACGCTGCTGCCGCAGCGCTTTGTCTCTGTAGCCCCGCGCTAGCAGGAAGCGGCAACGCCCTCGCCGGCGGGTGGAACGGAGAATTGTCGGGTGCGGGACTGCGCGTCGGAACGCCGGTGCCGACAGTCAACGGTAGCGGCACTCCGGCTCGACAAGCTGCTGCGCCGTCTTCGTACAGCTCAGGCGGTTCATTTCTCGAGTTCGGGTCTGGAGGCGGCAGCGGTCAAACCTCGGGCGGAGCTCCGTCACCGGAGGTGAATGCCGGCCTCGGCCTGCTTCTGGTCGGTGGCACGGTTGCCTTCCTTCGCCGCAAGCGCGGTCGGCTGGTTTTGACCTGACCGGCTGGCTTTGGACCGAGCTGATTGAGAGGATCAGCGAGGACCGAAGGAGTCGGACATGCGGCGAGGTCAGAAGACGAACGCGGAGCAGGTGGTGCTGAAGCTGCGCCAGATCGAGGTGCAGACAGCCCAGGGTAAGAGTTTAGCCCTTGCATGCAGGGAGGCGGAGATCTCCGAGCAGAGTTACTACCGCTGGCGCAAGGAGTACGGCGGCCTCCAAGTCGATCAAGCCAAGAAAATGAAGGACCTGGAGCGTGAGAACGCTCGGTTGCGCCGGCTCGTCGCCGACCTTTCTTTGGAGAAGCAGGTGCTGGCGGACGTCGCCTCGGGAAACTTGTAGCCCCCGAGCGACGCCGGCAGGCGGTGGACGGGATCCGGGAGAAGTACGGCCTCTCGGAACGTCACGCCTGCCGGATCGTCGGCCAACACCGCGGCACGCAGCGCTACGTGCCGACCGTGCCGGCCGACGAGGATGCGCTGACCCGGGCCATCGTTGCCCTGGCCTCCGATTACGGGCGCTATGGCTATCGCCGCGTCACCGCACTGCTGCAGACAGGCGGCTGGCAGGTGGGCAAGGACCGGGTTCAGCGCATCTGGCGTCGCGAGGGGCTGAAGGTCCCCAGCCGCCATAAACCCCGCAGCCGCCTCTGGCTGAACGACGGCTCATGTGTGCGACTACGGCCGCTCCACCGCAACCACGTCTGGAGCTTCGACTTCGTGCAGGCGCGGACCCACGACGGCCGCAGCTTGCGCATCCTGACGCTCCTCGACGAGCACAGCCGGGCTTGTCTGGCGCTGAAGGTGGCGCGACGCATCAACAGCCTCGGCGTGATCGAGGCGCTGGCCGAGGCGATGTGCCTGCATGGCATCCCGGAGCACATCCGCTGCGATAACGGCCCTGAGATGATCTCGAAGGCGCTGCGCAAATGGGTCGCCAAAGCTGGCTCGCAGATCCAGTACATCGCGCCAGGATCCCCGTGGGAGAACGGGTGCTGTGAGAGCTTCAACGGCAAGCTTCGTGACGAGTGCCTACGCCAGGAGATCTTCTACTCGTTGAAGGAGGCACAGATCGTGATTGGTCTATGGCAAACCACCTACAACCGCGTCCGACCGCATTCGTCGCTGGGCTATCGGCCACCTGCGCCCGTCAGCTACCCAGATCTGGCCTTCCGGCTACCCATGACCGCGACCATGCAGTAGCCTCTCAATTGGCTCGGTCCAAAATACCGGTCAGGTCATTTCGCCAGCGACGTAACGGCGAGTTGATGTTTGACCGTGTGACCCCATCGCGGATCGGCATCGTCAAGGGCACAAGTGTTTGGGCTTCTTGGCCGTTCGTTCCAAGCGCGGCCTGGCTCGTGTCGATTTTCTCCTGCGGTACTGTCCTGTCGGTTATCCTCCAGCGATACCTGCTCGAGCCGACGCAGACAGCGCAGCACATCGTCGAATTTCATGTCGGTGAGGCGTTTGGCGTCGCCGCGAGCCTGTCCCTGGTCCTTGCCAATCCACGCAGATCTGTGTCGCTGACAAGAGCGGACGCGGCCATCCTGGTGCTGTCAGCGCTCATGTGGTTTGTGCCGGAGCAGCATGGAATCTACCTTGCCACCACCCTCGCCGGCATCTGGTTTTGTCTCGCAAGGCGCTCCGATCGACAGTTGGTGAGCCTCGGACAAATATGGCTCGCGCTTTCGATCTACGAGCTGTGGGGCAAGCTTCTCTTCAAGCTTTGCTACCAGATGATCGAGATCGTCGAATTGAGCCTGATCTGCCGGATTGGTAGATTTTTCTACGACGGTCTCGGCGTTGATGGGCCACGCCTCCACGTTCGTGGCGATTGGTCGATTGTGCTACTCGAGGGCTGCTCCTCATTTCACAACCTGTCGCTGACGGTACTGGTGTGGCTATCCATCCTGAAGATCGCCAACCGTTCGTGCGATGTGGCGGCGTTTCGTGCGCTTGGCGTCAGCGCCGGCCTCGTCATTGCGATCAACATCGCGCGCATCCTGGCGATGCTGCCATCGCGCGAAGCTTTTCTGTTCTGGCATGACGGAGCAGGCTCGTCTTTGGTCGCGCTCGCATCCGTCGCGGCGGCCATCGTGCCCATTCTGCTTCATGTGGAGAGGCGTGCATGCGAGCTGAATCGCCAGAATTAATGCCTTGGGCTCGCAGCAGCATCGCGATATTGTGTCTTCTCTTGGCTGCCTCGGTACTTAGTCGGATCCACACCTACCGTATACAGCCCGAAGGCGGAGGTGTGGTAGCCTGGGAAGCTCCGAGTGGTTTCGTCGACCTCGGCGACGGCATCCTGCTGCCTCGCGACGTCGCGCAGCCTATGATTTTACCGATAGAGTCTTGCTCCTCATCGGCTTCCGTCTACTTTGCCCAGGTCAGCCCCTATGAACCGGACCCGTCACTCCTCGGCCGGCCGCGACCTGGGGATCGTGTCTTCTACGTCTATCGCGGCTGGCATTTGGGAAACCGTTTCATCAATATCAGCCTCAATTTGATTTACTTCTCGCGGCGCGCATATGCCCGATGGAAGATGCAGAAAATCCCCACCACTGAGGATTTCGCTCTTAAATTTATCGTGCCGTCCAGTTGCAAGGCGTCGCCTGAGGCAGTGATGGCCGTTTTTCGAACGACCCTCCAGCCATTCGTGTTCCCAGCGGTTCAAAGTCGGGGTTGAGGTCCTTCAAGGAGTCCCGAATGGGAGATGCGAAAACATCATATTCGGCCGGGCATCTCCCGATGACGCTCGCTAAGCCGTTACTCCTGATGATCCGAGCCGGCGGCGATTTTAACTTTACCGGTCAAGGCTCCTGAAAGCCGCTCGCCATCGGCGTAGTTGTCATAAAGGGTCGAGAGACCGCTTGGAACCGCTTGAGACCCCCCAGGACCGCTGCACCTGCGCTCGTGTCCTATAGAGCGATGGTCCCCACGAGCCAGGCGGCATAGTCGTCGTTTGCCGCTGGTTCAGTCGCAGTTCCTTCTGCCGTGAGGATCACAGGAAATTCCGTCCGCATTGATCGCAACGCTGATCGAATGGCCCGCCGCACTTGTGCTGGCCTGCCCTGGACCTCCGCCTCGATACGGAGCTTCTGAAGCTTGTGCAGGAGTGCCTCGCGGCGTGGGTCGCCGGGCAGACCGTGATCGGTCGTGAGGAGCGCCATCAACGCTCGACCCGTCGGGTCTTCGAGCAGCGTCCACATTCAAGCGCCTCTATGCTGTATGTCGCTCTATATCGGCCGTCCGCCGAATGAGTCCATAAGTACACATGCCTCAATAATTTTCATAGAGCGCGACAAGTACTGATCAGCAGCTGGCTTGACTTCTACAGGTCCGCGCAGCGAGGCAGCGATGGGGCTTTGCTCGCCTGCCGCGCCGCTAAAGATTGCCTCCGCCAACTACGGGGCGCCGCGGCGCGCTATGGGCGATAGGCCTTTGGACCGATGCACAGCTGCGGAAGGCGAAGCGTAGGCTTACCGATGCGTCCACCGGCTCGTGCCTGCTTGTGCCCCGAGAGTTCCACAGTCAGTGTGCAACAAGAAGTTTCGCCGCTTATTAGGTCCACTACCCGGCCGATGAACTTGGTCGCGAAGGCCGTCAAGCGATTCGGCGAGGAAGATTGCCTCTACCGTTGCCAGGATAACACCTATCCGTGTTCGGCAGGCCAGACGCTGTTCTGTCGGGACACCTCCGTCGAGAACGGCATGACCCTGCATTAGTAATCGGCTCGCGATCTACGTGACGCAACCCTTCGACTCGGAACGGCACCAGAAGCATGTAGAACCCAGTTCCGGACGTGGCTTGACACCTTCGCGCGCCGTTGGGCCTGAAGTCGGCAGATGAGGTGGAAAAGAATCGATCACAATGTGAGCATGACCCCTGTCGAAGGCACCTTAGTAGATATGCGCAACCCATAAATTCACACAGACGGCGCTGTGAACGGGCAGGGCGTCACTGCCTGCTGCGGAGGGGGCGCAGAAGGGCGCCGAGCAGGAAACCGAATTGCCCACAGACCAGCAGCGCCATGGCACGGCGCACCAAGCCAGAGCCTATGCCGAGATGATGAACATGCACGCCATATGCAATTTCGGCTGCGACGACTGGCAGGAAGATCAGGAGCCACCACACCGAACCGAACCGACCTAGACTCAGGCCAAGCAGGGCGTTCAACAGAAGCCCCTTCATTTCAGTCCGTTCTCGCTTAGGCTAGGCGATAGATCAACGCGGCGACCAGTTACGTCGCGGCCGTGACGTTCATGGCGGAGCGGGGCGATCGCCTGGGGAGCCCGGCTCACCTACTTCCGCGCTGAGCCAGGACGGCGGGAATGGTGCGCATCATGATCGCAAAATCCCGGCGCAGGCTCCAGCGAGTCGCATAGTCGAGATCAAGCACGACCCGCTCGGAATAGGTGGTGTCGGAACGACCCGAGACCTGCCATAGGCCGGTGACGCCCGGCGGGACGGCAAAGCAGGTGGTGAACGCTCGGCCGTAACGGGCGACCTCAGCCGGCACGATCGGACGCGGACCCACCAAGCTCATCTCACCGCACAGCACGTTCCAGAGCTGCGGCAGCTCGTCGAGCGAGGTCTTGCGCAGCACTTGTCCGATGGTGGTGATACGCGGATCGTCGCTGAGCTTGTGCGTGGCCGCCCACTCGATCCGGGCCTGCGGGTTGGCAGCGAGATGGGCAGCGAGCACGGCATCACCATCTGTCACCATCGAGCGGAACTTCAGGCAGCCGAAGCGCTTCCCGTCACGACCGATGCGCATATGGCGGAAGATCGGCGCCTTGCGATCTCCCACATAGACCAGGGCGGCGATCAGCAGCATCAGCGGCAAAAGGAGAGCCAGTGCCGTGGCAGCCACCCCGATATCCAGGCCACGCTTGACCGCCCAATCCAACCGAAGGCCCCTGGCAACGAATGGCGGTGAAGGTAGAACCGCCTCAGCCACCGCTTCCGCTGCCTCACTCACTTGCTCGACAACATGATCGGCCACGTCGGATAACTCTGCTCGATGCTGCGGTGCGATAACACCGTTCGAAGAGGAGGGCTCGGCACCACTCGGCATGGTCTCAGCTCCTTCGGCGAAGCCAGAGCGTTTGGTTAAAAATCTCTTGTTGCGGCGCTTATAGCGACCGAATCCCTCTCTGGCAAGCGGTGCGGCAAGATAATACGCATGTTAGCATTGGCAAAATCTGTATAGGATCGGATCCGAACCTATAATAGTTCGAGAACGTAATCTATCCTAAACGACGTATTGGAGTAGGTATTAAATACTGAGGCCTATATACTCGTATGTATTCGTTTTTCCTGCCGCATGTTCACAGATAGCTAAATTGTGCACTGCGATCGTCAGCTTTCTCTGTCTCGTTAAGGGTATTTGGTGCAAGCGCAGCGCGTAGACGTTTGCACGCTGAGTACAGCATGAAGCACCTTAAACGGGCTGGGAACCGAAACCGTTGCAGCGACAAATGGAGTATCGCTGTCAGAAAGGCGTTCAAAGCTGCCGTAGCATGACGCCGCTGCTGATGCTGTGCGAACGATTCTTGGTGTCCCAGGCGACCAATGCGCGATGTGGACGAAGGGCTCACGCGGGGTGACAACGCGAAGCTCGACCCTGGCTCGGACGGTCTGCATGCTCCGCGACGTAGCCGACCCGGCCTGACTCGCTGCGATCGTCGGCGACTTACGGCGCGCTCTTGCTCCGCTCTCGTTCCCAGAGACGCGGCCGATTGCTCCTCCGTCTGGCAGCTTTAGGATAGCACAGGACCTTCGAAGCCGGAGAAGCGGGCATCTGACATTCTGGCATTGATGATTCGAGCGGTGCTGGGCGTCATGCCCAGGTGCGTTCCGCCTATCTATCTTTGGTTGTAACGGTTTGGCATGCTTCTTTTCGAGAGGTGGGAATGCGCCGGGACCGGCGACGAACCGCTCTGATGCACGTGAGTATGAGCCCCGCCAAGAAAGTCCCCGCGGTCGCACCCAGCGGAGCGACTAGAAACGAGTACAGGCCGAGCCAATGCCAAAAGCCGATTAGAGTGATGACACCACTGAGCAGGCTGGCCGAGACTAGAACAAACATGGGCGGATCTCCGGCGGCGCTCCAGTCTCGCTGCTTATCAAGATCGTAACCGCTTCCATGCGGCCTACCTCGCAAAGGCAATAGGAACACTTCCGAAGCTGTTCCAGTCCACAAGCCCGTTTCGGTTAACGCTGCGCGGCATCGGCGCCGCCGGCCCGATTTTCGTCTGCCTGAACAAAGCTCGGGCTTTGCGATTAGCGAGAGGCTGTATCCCCCAGCCGAGGCTCATCCGGTGCGATGGCTCGAGCCCTCTGCAGGGCAGCTGAAAACAATCTGCGACTTGGACGGCGTAAGTGGCGTGCCGATGCACGGCAACGGCGGCCCGTCGGTCACGCGTTAGGATCTCGGCGCCGGGATGATGGTCCACCCAACTCGCGAGGGTGGCTGCCTCCCGATCGACTTGTAGGTCGACAGCGTGGCAACGCGATTGGTCGGGCGATCCGTGCCGTGGAAGACGCAAAAGCATGTCACCGCTCGTCCGGATGGAGGAACGCTTCAACTGCCAGGCTTCGCCTCCTTCGCGGAGCGCGAGGCCGAGGTGATACTGAAGGCAGCCGAGCCGATGGGTTCGTCGTTCCCAGAACATCGCCGCGTTCGGCAAGCGTCCGATAAAAGCTGTGGTGAGGGCAGCGGCCGACTGAAATGCGCCAGCGCCAGCGCCAGCGCCAGCGCCAGCGCCAGCGCCAGCGCCAGCGCCAGCGCCAGCGCCAGCGCCAAGCCCGGACTGCGACGCGTACAGGCAGCCCCTACCAGGGCAGGTCGGCGAGGGAGTGGGTGTCGTGCCCGTGCAGTCGCGCGAAGGCGTGACCGCATGTTGGACAGGCGCCGGTGGCGGGATGCGTACGGGTATGATGATCAGGCGATCAGATTTGGGTTGGACGTGATCGACCAAACCTGCAGGAATGAAGGGCAGAGAGCTCTTGATCATGCCTTTGGGGTGGGACCGGCTTCCGACCTAAGCGCAGCGACCCATCGACTCGGGGCAACACCAGAAGCACCGACAGACCCAGTTCCGGATGCCGCTTGAAACAGCATACTCAAAAGAGGTAAACCTAGCGGCGCATCTATACCGCTAATTGACTCAAAGCCGGGTCGCCAACAGGCTGTCTATGCCCGAGAAATAAGTTGATGGTGGCTGGCATATGAAAATACTGCGCACCGTTTTGCTGGGTTTTTCGGCCCTTTCTGCTGCTGTTTTGATAGCATTATGGGTTGTTTCTGGCCGTTCCTTTGACACGATTTTATTTGCAGCGATCGGATTTTTATTATTAAACTGCTTTTATATTTCTATATCGCGACCGACATTGAAAACTAGTGATATCCTTTCACAGGCTTCAAGCAGTTTAGCCGTCGTTTCATTGGAACTGCAGAACCAGGCCCGTGAAGCACGAACTCGAGAAGTAGAAGCCGAACAGCGGCGGCTCGTTGTAGCTGAGCACAATCATTACAAGCTGCAGGTAGCCAAAGACGTGCTCCAGCACTTGCGCCCAAAACTGCCGCTGGACCGAAACGGCGAGGCGGTGCCTCGGAAGCTCACTCCTCAGATATCGTCGGCGCATGATGCAGCTGTTGCGCGGCTTCCCGCTCCGCAGCCGGTCAAGGATTTTCAACACTTAAACGGGTACAGACCTGTCGAGAAAACAACTCAGCCCGTTGCCCAGGTAGATCCGGCACCCTCGACTACCATCATCTAAAGCAGTGTTACGCAAATGATTATCTAGCGCAATTCCTCAGGCTGAGCGTCAGCGTCGATCACTTGAAATTCAAGTAATTTTTTACGTGCCAGAACGGCCGCTTCTAAGCTACCTTGGTCGAGGTGGTCCGGATATCTATCGTTGGCGGCAGACCTAGGCCGGTCTATCACGAACGCGCCGAATTATTTGTATTGATTCTTGCAAAAATGCTAAAATACCTAATCTGTGTAGGTGTTATAATGTCAATGGCCGATATCGATGGCATCGTCGACTTTGCTGCGAGTTCGGAAGTTTACTACACTCGGTTGACGGCAGAAGTGCTACCGAGCTGACCATTGCGCGGGCTACTTGCGCGGCATTGCGAGATCGTGCCGCGGCCCGGAATGCGCTTGCTCTACTCTGCTTGACGAGCCCCGTCGCGGGACAGATCAGCCGCCTGAAACGGGCGACATGCGCCAGTGCTAAATTTGATTCGCTCCGTACCTGCGTCGTCGCGGCATAGGCAGCCCGCGCCGGAATTGCCAAAAGACCCGATTCTGAATCTCGCTTAATACCCGGATTGTAGGGACTTGGTAGGAGCGTTGGCCGTATGCCTTCCATAGTCGAACCCGAGCCTTAGCGCCGCATTGTGCCGGCGGAGCAAAGACATGAACACCGCCCGCCTCGCTATCGCAGCCTTCGCCGTTTCGCTGAGCCTGAATGCCGCAGAGGCGTCCGATCCAGAGAATACTAGCAGCATAGCTCAGTCTGAAACGGTTGAGATCGCGCTAGGGGCATCCATCGGCAATCCGAATAAGAAGTCCGGACTGGAGGATAGCACCGCTTCGGTCGTCCTCCCCAAAATGAGCGTAACTGCCGCACCCACCCGGACGTTGAAATCTTTGCCGCCGCTGGAGCCACTCCCGAAGTGGGATCCTCGCGTCTGTGTCGGCTGCTGACCTGATGTCAGCAACGTCTTCGGGGCGCAGAGATTGGTGGGCCCGGCAGGACTCGAACCTGCAACCAGACCGTTATGAGCGGTCGGCTCTAACCGTTGAGCTACAGGCCCTTGCGTCCGCAGAGCCCTCGCGGGCCCACGGGCGCGATCGATGCCTCGTTCGAGAGCGACAGAAGAATAATCAGCCTTACTCGGCCGCCTCAGCCTTACCGCCGAAATCGTGGTCGTTCTCGCCGTCGCCCTCGTCTTCATCATCTGAGGTATGGTTGGCGGCAGGGGTCGCAGCAGGAGTGCCGGAGTGGTAAGTGTCGCCGTGGCGCTCAAGTTCGCCGCTGCTGGACATCACGCTCAGGTACGTGGCGAGGGTATTGGCGGCTACGTCCGTGAGGCGTTCCGTGATTTGAGCATGCGTCAAACCCTCAGGTCCGGCGTTCTCTAGAAGCGCCTTCAAGCGTCCTTTGGCGGAATTGGCGCGCGGCCCACGGGGACCGCGGGTCCCACGAGGTTGATCGTCGCTTGCAAACGCGCGGCGCCGCTTCGGCTGATCCTCGGTAGGCTCGACTATAGGCGTGCCTTCCACGATCGATGCGAGCGACCGCTCGGCGAGACGGAGCTTCGTCAGCTCGGCGCTGATCCGCTCAAACTCAGCCTCGAGGGACCCGCGCTGCTGCCTCACGTTGGCGAGCGCCTTCGTCAAGGTGTCGTCATTTGCCATCGGTCGATCAACTTCTTCGGTTTCGGGACGTCGATCTGCAGGCGCAGTCGCTATGCGTATCAACGGAGTGCTCTCCGGCAGCCTGCTTGCAGCGTCATTTTTCTGTTACCCCAGGCTCCAGACGACCTTATCATATCCCTTCTCTCCGAGGGCAATAAAGGAGGTGTAACGGTACCGTAGGTCACATGCCGGCTAACGGCATGGCCGAGACGTTCGCGCGAACCTCGAAACGCGACTCCGTGCGCGCCTCCGGCCTCATGGTTGTGAGGGTCTGCTCCGTGAGCTTCTCGTTTGGCTAGCCGACGCACGACAGTTACATCCGTCCTTATCGCGCAACGGGCTCCTGTCTGCTTCTACAGGTTCATAGCCCGATCAAACCGGGCACTTTCTGGTCTCCTGAGGACGGCAATCCCGGTACGAAAGCAGCGGGACAGTTGCGTGATGCGTTCTGAGCGTTTCAGGGCCGCCGTGCCCTGATCATCCCGCGCCGCACCAAAAGATCGGCGGCTCGGCACCAGATTCGATCTGGAAGCACGTACACGCGAACTATGACCCTCGCACCATTTAGGGCTACGTTGACGAGGTTGGCGCTGGCCAGCAGCGCTGGGCTGGGAGCTTCGTCGGGCTCGACATAGTCGTACCAAAGCGGGTTATCGTCATGCATGACTCGGCCCTCCCCAACCCGAGCGGTCACTTGCTTCCGCGTTGTTCGAGGACAGCCGGGATGGTGCGCAGCATGATGAGAAGATCGCGGCGCAGGCTCCAGCGCGTGGCGTAGTCGAGGTCCAGGGCCACACGTTCAGCATAGGTCGTGTCGGAGCGCCCCGAGACCTGCCACAGCCCGGTAACGCCCGGCGGCACGGCGAAGCAGGTGGCGAACGCGTGGCCGTAGCGGGGGATCTCTGCCTGAACAATCGGGCGCGGGCCGACCAAGCTCATCTCGCCGCGAAGCACGTTCCAGAGCTGCGGCAGCTCGTCGAGGGAGGTTTTGCGCAGCACCTGCCCAATCGGCGTGATACGCGGGTCGTCGGTGAGCTTGTGGGTCGCCGCCCACTCGGCCTGGGCCAACGGGTTGGCCGCCAAATGCGCGGCGAGCACGTCGTCGCCATCCGTGACCATCGATCGGAACTTCAGGCAGCCGAAGCGCTGCCCACCGCGGCCGATACGCATATGACGGAAGATCGGCGCCTTGCGGTCCGTCGCCCAGATCATGAAGGCGATGAGCAGGAGCAGCGGCAGGAGCAGGAACAGCGCGGTCACCGCCACGCTGACATCCAGTCCTCGCTTGGCCGCCCAGTCAAACCGCAGCTTGCGAACGACGAACGGTGCCTCAGGCACAATCTTTTCGACGGCCACATCCGCGACCTCGATTAAATGCCCCGGCGCTTGCCCGATCACCTGAGCAAGGCCGCCAGCATTCAGCGCCTGCTGCATTGCGATATGGCCGCCGAGGTCATGGTAAACGTCTGCCTGCTTCATGATCTCTTCTTCGCAATGGCGGTGCGGTCGAAAGTCAATAACGGGGTGGTTAATAAGTTCTTAAGCTGCCTGTTAGGTAGAGCACGCCCCGCTTCTGGAAACTAGGGCGTTTCAAAAAAACAGACTAGATGTGGTTAAAATCCCAGAAGTTGTTGTCATTATGGCGCTTCCGTCCGGCGGCGCTGTGCCCTGATCCACGTAGTCGGTATAAAATGCGTAGCAACGTTGGCGGGTGCAGCCTAAGGCTGCATCGGGCCGGCTATTTTTAACGCGTGCAGCGCACACAATTTTAGCAGCCTTGAGCTGCGGAAAGGTGTGGTTTACGGCCTCGTTAGGTTCCGGTGCCGATCGGGCTAGATCGCTGTCCATTTTCAGCGGATTAGCGCGAAGGCGGCTTGCACACGCTCGCCGTGCTCCGCCGCGATCTTAGCCGATCTGAAAAGATGGCCATCCCACTCGGCCAGTGGATGGATAGGATCTCGCCTAGCGCGGAATGCCCATTGTTATCTCCACCTTGACCCTTGAACGCCGCTTCTCGGTTCCGTCCTTGTGTCTCTTAAGCGGGAGGTCGTGCACGTTCACGTTTTGCGGATCCGGCGCGGCGCGTTGATTGGACAGCACCGTCTCCAGTCGATGCTGTTGCCGAAGCGCCTCAGCTTGCCTTGCATTAACTATCCTGCGTAGTATACCGACGAAGCTAGACAGTTGCTCACCGCTGTGCCCTCACGTGGCGAGGCCGCAGCTCTTCTTAGAGAGGCAGACAGCACCGTGAAGCGGATAGGAATCTGCGTGGCAGTGTGCTTGCTGATGGGCGGCTGCTCGCACCTGCTGAACGTGCCGACGACGTACACGTCCTTGCCGGATGACACTGCGGTCGCTTCATCCTCGCTGCAGCTCGATGGATTCAATGGATCTATGCTCCCAGTCGTGGCGCCAGGGCAATTTTGGGGATCGACAGTCGGTCCGGCCGGCACGTTGGTAGATCCAGGCGCGGTGCTTCGGGCGTCCGTTAGAGCGCGCGCGGCCTGGACGCCGCTGAAACCCGCTGAGCTTGCTCTGCCTCCAGCTCTTGCCGTTCGCTCTCTTGGCGCAAAGGCATCTGTCGAGACCACTGATCTGACCAGTACCGCCAGTGTGTCTGCACCGACAGAAGGTAAGGCCCTGCGGTACGTGGTCGCGCAGTCATATAATCGCGAAGCAGCAATGAGTCGGTTGGAAAAAAAGGGCCGTGCGGACGCCAAGCCTATTTGCACGGGGTGCTGACTATTCATGCCAAGCTTGCCAACGTAAGAATCGCACGTTGATGGGGTTCACCCCGACATCAAATCCGCGTAAGCCTGGGCAGTCGTTTTCCACGAAAATTGATTTACTCTCTGCCTGCCAGCTCCGATCAGCTCCTCCCTCAGATGCAGGGAGCGCCGAAGCGAGTCGATATGCCTTACCCAGATCGCAGGATCGTCGGGTGCAGCTAACAAAGCCGCGTCTCCGCAGACCTCTGGCATGCTCGCTCTATCTGAGGAAATAACAGGGCAGCCTCTCGCCATCGCTTCGACTATCGGGAGCCCAAATCCCTCCGTCCAAGAGGGGAACAACAAGCACAGCGCATGATCTAACAGGAAAGCTAGATCGTTGTCGTCGATCCGGCCGGTGAACAGAACGTTCTCACCGCCCGTTACAGCGTCATGCGAGTATATTTTGGCAGAACCGCCGGCAACAATGACATCTATGCCGTCTTGGCCGAGCCGCGGAGCAATGTCCATGATGAGCCGGAGGTTCTTGTGAGGCGCGCGCGATCCTAGGACTAGTGCGAACGGGCGCTCTCCACCGCTGCGTCGGCCGCTCACGATAGAGGGAGCGGACTGGGCGAGTTGAGGTTCCCAATCAAGCGCGTGCTCGTGGCCATTGGGAAGTACGACGATCTGGGAAGCTGTCAGCGGAAGATGGTTGGCGATCTGTGTCGCTGAATACGATGAGACACTGGTTATCTTGGTTGATCTCCGAGCTATAACGGCTTGGATGAACCGATAATAGGCTCGGAAAGGCGCGCTGTAACTCTCAGGTCTGATAAAAATATTCGCGTCGTGAATGCAGACGACCTGCTTGGTCTTGATAGCTGGAGCTGTGTTGCATAGGTTGAGCAGATTCCCATGCCACCGGGTGGGGAGCGCGAATTGCTCCCATCTGTGCCCGCCGATGCGGCCGAATTGAACAAGCGGCATCCGCGACAGTTGCGGATCGGCAGCGCGGACCGGCGCGAGGATTGGTGCCGAGGCATTCAACCTGTCAAGTGTATCGTTTAGATGTCGCGCGACGTTCCAGGCGTATCTCTGAACGCCGGTGAGATCCTGAGTGAGAAAACGTCCGTTCATGGCGAACCCGTGTCTCGGTTCCATTGTGCTGTTCCTGCATTTCTTTGATTCGAACGTCTGCGAGCGATACCAGCGGTGGAAGAAGTGTGCCGCGCCGACTGCGATGGAACCATTCTGCCTGGGAGATAGGGCGACGTCATTCAGCAAGATCCGTTGCGGTATCCCCAGGACCCGGCTAACGGCCGTGTGCTAAGCGTACCTGATGGGGGAGATAGGGCAGTTGCCTTCTGGACTGACCTCGTCGAACAGCGTTGCAGAGCACGTGCGTTCTCTCCAGCAGACCCGGTCCTTCTGGGCGGTAGGGCCACCGAAGGCAGTTCCTGCGCGCGACAGCGACGTAAGTCCGTGGACTGGGCCCCTGTTCAATGATTGTCGAACTCGCAGTGCAGGTGGGGCCGTTCGCCCACGCTGAGTATCTGCGGATGTGTCGCCGCAGTAAGGTATTTTGGCGCAAGTCGGGGAGGTTGAAAGGCTGCCCCTTTCAAGTCCGTCGTGCCCAATCACGTCTACACAGGTCGACACCGCTGCCCATTGCACCTGCATTGTGCCTCGATAGCTCAATTTCACTTGCGCGAAAACATGCCAGCGCGCCGGCGTTAGAGGCGCTATCAGAACCAATTGATCGCAGCGATCAAGAGGAAATCCATAGGTTCAGCCCCGGTTCGCGACAGATATGCCGTCGGTGGGGGCGGCTCGGCGACTACTTGCGGGTTGCTCGGGCCAAAAGGCGCTGCGCGGAGCTCCGCTCGCCGACTGCCTTGGACCGCGAACAACGCGATTTTGCCCTATCGGGAGGACTGCCCGCAGTTTAGAGAGGTGGGAAATTTCCAGCCATGGTCGTATAGCTGCCTGTAAAGCCGTCTGCCTCTAGCCGATCAAACCTGTGGTCTGAACTCCTAGTAAGATGCAAGCCAGGATTTGTATATCTGAAAGGGACTGTTTCCCGGATTCGGTTTATCCGGTCCGTGCTGGGAATGTGCAAGCGCCATTGAGGGAAGCAATTCATTTGAAGGAATGCGTTTAATGAGGGTTGCGATTATACATTATTGGCTGGTCGGAATGCGAGGTGGGGAAAAAGTTGTCGAAGCCCTCTGCAATCTATACCCAAACGCCGATATCTTTACGCACGCATACGCCCCGGGCGCCATATCACCAACGATCAATGCTCATCGAGTTCAAACTTCATTCATAGGCAAATTGCCTCGCGCTACCACTAAATATAAGTCTTACTTGCCCTTGATGCCTATGGCGCTGGAGCAACTGGACCTGCGTGGGTATGACTTAATTATAAGCAGCGAATCGGGTCCCGCGAAGGGAATTATACCGCCGTCTGACGCGCTGCATATTTGTTACTGCCACTCTCCGATGCGATACATATGGAACATGTATCATGATTACCGCGACCGATCGGGTCCACTCACGCGCATGTTGATGCCGGCTCTAGCTCACTATGTCAGAAACTGGGATGCAATTTCTGCAGGCCGTGTTCACGAATTTGTCGCCAATTCGGCAACCGTGGCTCGGCGGATTGAGGCATACTATCACCGCCCGGCAACAGTCATTCACCCCCCGGTTGACACGGCGGCTTTCGAGAGGGTTCCCGCAGAGGAGATTGGCGAATTCCACCTGATGGTCGGCGAACTCGTTCGCTATAAGCGACCGGAATTGGCCGTCGAGGCGTTCAACCAAATGCGCAAGCCTCTCGTCGTGATCGGCGGCGGCGAGATGCTCCGGGAACTCCGCGGCATGGCTGGGCCTCACGTGACGATTCTCGGTCCGCAGCCCTTCAAGGTTCTAAAGCATCATTACGCCCGGTGCCGTGCCTTGATTTTCCCAGGGGAGGAAGATTTCGGTATCGTTCCCTTGGAGGCCATGGCAAGCGGGCGTCCAGTTATTGCTTATGGCAAAGGTGGCGTCACAGAAACGGTCATTGACGGTGTGACTGGCAGCTTCTTCTATGAGCAATCTTCCGCGGCGCTGATCGATGCTGTGCGCAGGTGCGAAGCGATGATGCCGGATCCGGATCGACTCGTGCGTCGCGCGGCCGAATTCGGCGTTGATCGCTTCTCAGAAGAGATAGGCCATTTTATTAAAGCGGCTCTCAAAGGCAGGGCGACTTCCAACGAAGGCCAGCGAACGACGAGTTGCACTCATATTTCTGAAGATCTAGTTCGGTGAAGTGTAATCGACTACAACATCAAGATTCTAGAAATTTGCTGCGTTTTTGAGGATTTGAAGGTATGTATGAACGTCCTGCGTCTGTTTATCCGGTAGTTTTGGGCGGCGGGACGGGGACGCGGCTGTGGCCGGCATCGCGGGAGAGCATGCCCAAGCAGTTCGCCCGTCTGGTCGACGCCGAGCGCTCGACCTTCCAGGCGACGCTGGCGCGGGTGTCGGACGCCACGGTCTTCGCCACGCCCACCGTCATCGCCTCGGCCGA
>NZ_FNVI01000081.1:0-1259 GCF_900107945.1 Methylobacterium sp. 190mf
GGATACTGCGTAGTGGCCGTCATGCAGGCTTGCAGGCCGGCCTCCAGATCCGCCTTGAGCAGCGAGGCCACGCTCGCGTTCGGATCGACGAGGCGGTCGCAGCTATTCTCCCCCGGGGCCTCACTCACCTGTGATTTCGGATGGAAGTAGAACTCGCCGAGCAGCTGATCGTAGTAGCTCGGGATCTGGCTCCGGCCGGTCCCAGACAGCGCGGCTTGACGCACCTCAGCCCGGAGGCGCTGCACCATGGGCCTGATCTCAAGGCCATCCTGATCGAGGAGGGTCAGGAGCTTGCGCGTGAAAAGGCCGTTGGGGTTGGTATCCTCGGAGCCGAGATTGTCGATCGCCTGCTCGCCGACGCCAGCGGAGAAGATCACAAAGGTGCCGCGCGGCGGGTCTACGCGGCCCAGTCCTCGTGTCGAACCCAGCGATCTCGTTGTCCCGCCGCTATTCGCCTCGCGGAAGGGATTGTCACGGCACGCATCGAGGATGACCAGGGTGACGCGGGCGGAGCGAGCCTCCAGGTCGAGGAGGAGGTCCGTCAAGTTTGCCCCTTCAGTTCGGAGCATGCGCTCCTGATCCGGTGACAGAGCCGGGATGTCTATGGGCAGCAGGTAATTCGATCCGTTCAACTCGACGCCGTGCCCGGCATAGTAGACGAGCGCCTCGCTGCCTGGCTCGATCCGCGCAAGGAAGGTCGTGACCGCCTGGTTCATGCTGCGGCGGTCGAGGTCCGTCACGTACAGGACCTCGTAGCCGACCTTCTCAAGCTTTGCCGCTATTGCAGCGGCATCGTTCTTGGCATTCTTGAGAGAAGGGACGTTGCGGTAGGCACCATTGCCTATGACGAGAGCGAACCGCTTGGCTGCCGTGTTAGTTGTACTTTGTGTGACAACGTTCGTGGTCGGCCGCTCCTGTGCATGGAGCTGGGTGATGTGCTCAGAAAATAAGAGTGCGTACGCAGAAAATACGCAGAATAATAGCGTCGATACTCTTCTGAGTTCACTTATTGTTGCCGACATCCCCCGATCCACAAGCGCGGGTTTGATATCGTTAACTTATGGCGTAAGACTTGGCCATTGAAAAGCGGGTGCGGTGATGGCTCACAAACTTCGGGGCCTTGGGCGTTCCATTTCGGCGCTCGTGTGCTTGGTGGGCCTCATCGGAGGACCAGTTTTCGCTCAACCTGCCGATGGGGACGCGGACGAGCAGGGGACCGGGGTACAGCCCCTTTCTGCGGAGGAATTCGCGCGCCTGCC
>NZ_FNVI01000024.1:0-104886 GCF_900107945.1 Methylobacterium sp. 190mf
CAGGGCCCGAAGGGCGACAAGGGCGACCAGGGGATCCAGGGCCCGAAGGGCGATCAGGGCGAGCAGGGCGCGAAGGGCGACCAGGGCGCGGGCGTCGTCATCAAGGGAAGCGTGCCCACGCCGGCCGACCTCCCCGCCTCCGGGAACACCCCGGGCGACACGTACATCGTCACCAGCTCGGGCTCGGGCTACGCGGCCGGTGACGGCTACGCCTGGACCGGCTCGGGCTTCACCAACGTGGGCCAGATCCGCGGCCCGCAGGGCGTGGCCGGCCCGAAGGGTGACAAGGGAGACCAGGGGCTCCAGGGTGTGCAGGGCGAGCCCGGCGCGCAGGGTGCAAAGGGCGATGCCGGCGCGCAGGGCGTGCAGGGGCCCAAGGGCGACAAGGGCGACCAGGGCATTCAGGGGCCCAAGGGCGACCAGGGGATCCAGGGTGTCCAGGGCGACCCGGGCGCGGCCGGGCCGAAGGGCGACACCGGCTCCCAGGGCCCGAAGGGTGACACGGGCTCCAAGGGCGACCAGGGCATTCAGGGCCCGAAGGGCGACCAGGGGATCCAGGGCGTCCAGGGGCCGAAGGGCGACAAGGGCGATCAGGGCCCGCAGGGGCCGGTCGGCAGCCTCGGCTTTCAGCCGGTGCAGCAGGGCACCGGGCCGGGCCAGGGCACCAACACCGTGTCGGTCGGCTGGGGGACGATCAAGAACGCCGCCGGGATCGACACGGCCGCGCTGCTCCTGTCGATCGACGGCCTCGCGCAGGGCGCAATCTGGACGGATCAGCTCCTGGGGCAGTCGTTCGGCCGGAAGCGGATCGAGAACCTCGCGACGGGCGCGCACTTCTGCGCGGCGGTCGGGCTCGGCAGCTCGGGCCTGACCGCGTCCGCCGGCAACGGCTTCCAGCGGATCATGCTCAACGCGACGGAGGCGGATGTCGAGGGGCTGTTTAAGACGGGCTCGGGGCAGAGCTACTACCTCGTGCCCATGTCCGGCGTCTACAACATCACCGGCTCGCTGCGCTTCCCGGACGGCACAGGCTCGTTCTTCTACGGCTTCGGCGTCCATACCGCAGAGGAAGATGGGTCACACATGAATTGGACGTTCCGTCCGACTAATAACGGCCGGTTCGTCAGCCAGTATTCACGTATGGCCCACTTCAACAAGGGCGATCAGGTCCGGATGATCTTCTACTCCGACGCGGTCGTCGCCAACCTGCCGGTGGACCGGGCTGCGTTCCAGATCGCCCTTCTGTCCGGCGATATTGTATAATGGCGTTGCCCCAATAGAAGCAGCCATTCGTGCGAGGGCAGCAGCTACGCGAGGTCGAAAGAGCATCCTAATCTCGGTCAAGATTCGACTGAGATTTCTGATGAAAATATCGAGACACAAGCAAAGCTGGTGAAACTACAACAATTATGGCGATAATTGCGGCCAATTCAGCCGGGACTTGAATGAACATAAAAATAAATATTACAAATATACCTGCAAAGCATATCTTCACACTTCGTAAAGTCGCCACACCAAGGGTCGGGACGTCCAAAAAGAACTCACTGAGGAAGTCATAAAGACTGATCATAAAATCCATCCAATGAAGGATCGCCAACACACCTGAGCCACATGAAGGGCCGCGACCTTAGCAGGGAAGATCAATCGATGCACTTAGTCATGAACAACCCGACATCGCAGCTAGGCCCACCCGATCCGATATGCGTAATGACAAAGAAAAATATAGCAAAGAACGCTACGCCGGCTAGAGCAGCAAGAGCTATTGTCCTGACGACCGACTTCAACATGGTAGCACTCCTGCCCATGCGTCCACTGCCAGTTTTTGAAGCTCCAGTCTGCGCGCAATAAGCATGAGTTTGGATCACTACGCCCCGCGCTGCCACCAGCGGCGTCGAGGCCGCGGCGGTGGCGGCGGCTGGCTGGCGACGTAGAGCGGCGCGCCCTCGATCTGGCGCGTCTGCTCGGCGATCTCGATCAGGATCTGATCGCTCAGCGCCCGGCGTCGGGCCTGTAGCTCGGGCAGGTCGAGCTTCCGGAAGCCGGGGCGCATCCGCACCAGAAACTCCGTGTCCGGCCGCTCGACCAGCTCGTCCACTTCGAGATCGATGTAGCCGGTTTGCCCCAACTCCAGCATCATCAGGCGGAAGCTCGACGGGACGAAGATCCAGTTGTGGGCGTCGACGTAGTCGTTGTTGAATCTCAGCGACAGCGTGATCGGTAGATCGTCCAGGCCCTTGATAATCTCGACCGGCCGGGTATCGGTATCGAACCAAGCCGGCATGCCGCCTTTCAGAACGGTCCGGATCGAATACTCGATATGGGTGCGCAGCTCGTGCCGATCGCGGCGCTCCTCGAACGCGACGACTGCATCGGCCGTCGAGGATGGATGCCGGTAGAAGTCGAAGCACTTCCGCTTGTCCGGCACGGCCAGGATGACAAGGCCGTCCGGGCGCACAACGGTCCGCGCCGCCTGTAGGAACGTGACGATGTCGGGCGTATGCTCGATAACGTGCGACGCGATGAAGGCGTCGAACGTGCCGCGCTGGTCTTCCGGCAGAGCATCCGCCAGTGATCCTCCGCGCCAGATGAAGTCGACCTCCTCGATTACGTCGATCGCCTTGGCGTGGATCTCATACTTCGCGACGAGATCCTCGCGCGAAGCGTGGTCGATTATGAAGGTGTTCCAGCCGTCGCGCTTGGGCACCAGCGGGTTGTAGCTGGGCCCGACCTCGACGAGCTTGCTGGACTTCGACAGGCCGGCGAGCAGAAACGCTCGCCGGTCCGCGGGGTGGATGTCGTCGGCCATCGGACCGTCACCCGCTACAGCTTGCCGCGCCACCAGCGCTTCTTCCCGCCCGGGACGACCGTGTCTGGCGGCGCCGGCACGGCAGACACCAGCACGCTCGGGAACGGATCCTCAAGCTTCGAGGCATCGAAGCGTCTGGCCGCGTCCGTCCCCCGTCTGATCGCGATGATCGACGGACGGGTGGCGAGCTGCGTGCCACCCTCGGCGTCGTGGTGCTCAGCACGCGCGAGCGTGTAATGCACGTCGAAGCCGAGATTGTCGAAGATCTTGTTGTATAGGCCGCGCGAAAGGTGCCACCAGACGTAGTTGATCGCGCTGTTGTCCAGCGGCGTGATCGGCCGCATCATCAGGTCGTCTACCGGAACAACGTCGGTGAACGGGATCAGCACGGCTTCGCGTGCGAGGCGGGCCCAGGCTCCGATCGCGTATACGGGCTCCGACAGGTGCTCGACGATCGCGCCGGCCATGACCACGTCGAACATCTGCTCCGGCCATTCATACAGCTCGGGCATGGGCGCATACACGCACTTGGCGTTGCTGTTGTACTTATACCATGCGTGCCACCAAGAGTTCTTTATCGGGATTAGGTTGTGGATCGTCCACGTATTTTTGAATTGTCGGATGTCCCTGTATGACAGGCTGTCTGAAAAAGGGACGTGCCTAAACTCGTCGGTCGAAGCCGCATCCAAGCCCGTGACTTGCGCGCCGGCCTTCTCAGCATTGAAGGCCAGGAAGCCAGAAGCTGTGCCTACATCCAGGACAGACTTTGCCGTGAGATCGTACCCGCCGATGTACTGACTAAAGTCCGCGATAGTCCAGCTACCACGAACAGTGTCTCCGTCCGGAAACTTCATGGTGTGATACCAATACGAACGCTCGTTTAGAGCGTTAGCCCAGGGGGCTTCGTATCTGGGACCTTCACTCATCTCAGCAGAACCTATGGCTGAGACGCCACACTGGCGCCATAACGGCGCTATCACGCCCCCGTTATGTCTGTCGATCAGGTTATTTAGTAGGCGTGAGGTTGACAGGTGCGCCTGCCCATGTTCGCAGCATAAGTGTCAGATGTGGGTAATCGGCACACAGCCTTATGACGCCTAGTCTTTTCTGTAGCGTTTGCCGCGCCATCCGCCAGCAGTCAGCGGCAGACCGCGGGCCCATCCCGGCAATTCACAGATCGCCTTCTCGAACCACGCGAGATCGCCCCAGCCCCGGGGCACCTCCGTGATGATCTCGTCGTGGACGTGCCCGACCACGGGGTAGCCGGCGCGCTCGGCGATCTCGATCCCGTTGTCCAGGAGATCGAGCGCGATGGCCTGGACGATGTTCTCGAAGGTGAGGCCGCCGTAGAGCGCGTAGCGGACGAGCTTGCGGGTCTGGCTGTCCACGCCCAGGCAGGTCACGACCGGGCGCTTCTCGCGCAGCTCTGGCGTCAGGGCCTTGTCGGCCCACGGCACCTCCACCTCGCGGATCGAGGGCGCCCCGTAGGCGAGGCACCGGCCGGACGGCAGCCGGCACCACAGGAAGCCCCGGGCGACCAGGAACGACACCTTGAGCGCCGTCACCTTCGTGCCGGGCGACACGACCGCCTCGCGCGCGGCGGCCTCCAGCTCCTTCCAGCTCGCGACGATCGCCGGGTGCGTGGCGCGCCAGCCGATCTTGACCAGCTCGGCGCCCATCCACTCCTCCCGGGTGAGCTGCTTCGTCAGCAGCTCGCCGCGTTCGCAGCACTCCTCATAGCGCTTGGCGGCGCGCTCGCGGCGCTCCGGGTCCGCGGCCTCCCAGGCAGGGCCGAAGATGGGCCCGAGCTTCATCGCGTAGTTCCGGGCCATGCTCCGGAAGGCGCCGACGCCGCCCTGGTAGCCCAGGCTCAGCTCGGACACCTTGCCTACCTGCCGGCGCTTGTCCTTCTTCGTCAGCAGATCCGTGGTCGTGTTGAAGATGCCGGCCGCGGCCCGCCGGTACATATCGGGCAGGCTCGGGTCGGCGATCAGGTCGAATAGCGCCTTGACCTTCCACTCCTCGCCGGCAAACCACGCCTGAATTGAGCCCTCGATACCGCTGTAGTCCGCGGCGAGCAGCTCCTTGCCCGGGTCGGCCCAGATGAAGCCGCGAATGCTGTCCGAGAGCAGCGGGAGCGGCTTGCCCAGCTCCTCGCCGTAGAGCATCTCCAGCCACTCGACGTTCGACTTCCGGATCGCGTCGAACAGGTCGCGCGGGTCGAGGTGCGCGTCGTCGAACACCTTGCGGGGCCGCGGCAGGTTGTGGACCTGGGCGCCCGTCGAGCTGTAGCGGCCGGTGCCGGCGGCCCGGAACAGGAAGGCGCCCCGGATGCGGCCGTCCTGGCCGGCGCGGGACAGGAACGCCTTGATCTTGGCCGTGGAGGCCTTGGCGTAGTCGCGGCGCAGCTCCAGCGCCTTCCGGACCAGCGGCGGCAGGTCTTCCCGCTCCAGCAGGTCGTCCATGTCGGCCTTGCCCAGGCTGGCGATCTCCTCGCCCTCCCCTTCCGGCAGCACGCCGTCGAAGAACTCCAGGGCGGCCTGCATCGCCGGGCCCTGGCCGAGCCGGACGGCGCACCAGTCCTTGAGCTTGGCGACCTGGGAGCAGGCCTCGACCTCCCCTTCCGTCAGGTGCCGCATCTCGCGATCCAGCCGAAGCTTCGCCCGGTCGACCAGGAGCAGCGCGGCCTTGGCGCTCTCCACGTCGATCCGTAGGCCGCGGTCGTTGATCTGCTCGGACCGCCAGTAGGCCTCCTGGCACTCGGTCCGGAGCGGTATCATGCGCCGATCGGCCGCCTGCTCCGTCAGCACGTCCACGTCGCAGTAGTCGTGGAAGCGCTCGAAATCCTCCGGGAAGTCGGCCGGCTCGTGAAAGAGCGCCGGCATGGGCCCGCCCTGGTAGCGCTCCAGGTCGGCCTTCGTGACCTTCCGCGGCTTCGAGAAGCGGTCGATCAAGGTCTTGCCCGTCTTGTCCTTCTGGACCGACAGGTTGAGCACCACTCCAAGCCCATCCAGGTCGCGCGGGAGCGACAGGGCGGCGGCGGTGGCGGCCGTGCAGCGGAACTGCCGGAGGCGAACCGCCGGCCAGCCGTAGCGCTTCGACAGGATCATCTGCCACAGGAGCCGCTCGAAGCCGGCGTTGTGCGCGACGATCGTCCCGCCCTTCTCGACGTGGGCGACGATGTCGTCCGGGCACGGCTCCGGCGGGCGCCAGCGGCGGACCGGGCCCCCGTCGATCGTGTAGCTCGCCATCAGGGGCGCCGTCTCCGGGTGCTCCATGTAGCGGTAGACGCCCTCGACCTTGAGGTTGACGGGCGAGCGGGTCTCGAAGTCGATCTCCAGGCCGGACATCAGTCGAACAGGCCCGCGCCCTCGGGTTCGGCCGGCGCCTGCCGGTCCGCGAGCGTCATGTCCTCGCGCAGGTCGCCCTCGGGGGCGGGCTCGTCGTCGAACAGGCCGGCGGGCGCCGGAGCGCCGATCCGGGCCCAGGCCCCGAGCGCCTTCATGACCGCCTCCAGGGCGTCTGCCTCGATCTCGACGTGGAAGCCGCTGGACTTCGCGAAGCGGCTGGAGGCCTGCCACATGCGGTTGTCCGTGCCCACGCGGGTCAGGTTGAGGCTCAGCAGCCCGTTGTCGAGGGCGGCGCGGTAGGCGTCGTGGAGGTAGCCGGGGGTGTCGTCTGCATCGAACATGGCAGGCATCCTTGCTTCGGAAACAGGACCGCCCCGGCGGACCGGGGCGGGGCGGGTCGATCAGCCGTGGAGGGTGACGAAGAAGGCCAGGGCGTAGCCGGCGATCATCAGGCCGGCGGCGAACACCACGGCGCAGAAGCCGCAGCCGCCCCGGACCTTGCGAGTGGGCGCGGTCATGCGAAGAAGTTCTCCATGCCGAGCGCTTGGCAGTACAGTTCGAGTACCGCAGCCTCCTCCTGCATCTCGGAATGATCGCGCGAACGGATCCGCAAGATCTTCCGGATGGTCTTGGCGTCGAAACCACGGCCCTTTGCTTCGGCCATGACTTCCTTCATGTCGCCCATGATGCCCGCCTTCTCCTCGGCGAGGCGTTCTAGGCGCTCGATGAACGAGCGAAGCTCGTCGGCAGCGATGCTGTCCGAGTTGTGGCCGATGCCGGCGTCGGGCTGCCCCTTAGCCATTGGCCGCCTCCCGCTTGCGCGCGCGGGTCGCGGCGGCCTTGCGGGCGGCCTCGCTGCGCTTGGCCCGGCGCTCGGCCTCCAGGCCGGCGTCGATCAGCACCTGGGCGGGGATCGCCTTCTCCGCGCGCAGGGCGGCGTCTGCGGCCGGCGCCTCGGTGCCCGGGGGCGTCCAGGCGACGAGCTGGCCGTCCATGATCTGCCGGACGCGCCGGGCGATCTCCCGGGAGCCCTGGTGGGGCTGATAGCGGCTCCGGCTGCCGCGGCGGCCGATGACCAGCCGATGACCCTTGCGGGCCTGCCGGCGGCGCGCGGCCCGGGGCTCGCCCGAGATCAGCTCCGCGCCCGCGGTGACGGCGTTGGTGAGCGCGGAGGACGCGGCGGCGGCCATTCCGAGCCCAGCTCCCAGGGCGGCGACGGCGAGGGACTTCATGCGTGACATCTGAGGATCTCCTACTGCGGGGCAACGCCGGACACCATGCCCGGCGTCGCATGACGGATCAGACGATCAGGAGAACAGCGCGCCCGCGCCGTCGCCCGTGTCGGCCGCCGCGCCTCCCGTGCCGCTGTCGTCGTCCGGGATCGTCTCGAAGAACTTCGAGGGATCCTGCTGGCCGCCGCCCAGGCGCTCGCCATCCTTCGCGTGCTGGACCATGCTGATCCCGATCGAGACGCCCCTGCCCTGCTCGTCGCTCTCCCAGGTGTAGGCGTGGATGGCCGCGTAGCCGTAGCAGCCCGAGTAGAGGTGCTCGCCCTCGACCGCGGCCGTCACCTTCGGGCTCAGCAGCGCCGGCTTGAGGTTCGAGGCGCAGCGGATGAAGAACATCCCCTCCAGCTCCTTGTAGCGCTCGCCGGTCGTCTTGTTCACGCCCTGCGGGCCGTCACCGTCCAGGATCGGCTGCTTGATGACGCCGTTCTTGAGCAGGTCGACCGCCTTCTCGCCCCACTCGGCCTTGGCGGCCTGGATCACGGCCGCCTTGATCGCCGACAGGTCGGCCGACTTCGGATAGAGCAGGTTCACCTCGTACTTGAGCTTGTCCGGGTTCTTCTTGTTCGCCCGGGGCTTGTAGAGGTTCACGCGGGACAGACGGGCCAGCGGGGAGCGAAAATCTTCGGTACGGGAAGTCATATTGTGTCCTTTCAGTCGTCAATCACGTCGAATAACAGGTGAGCCTTCGGTTGGACCGGAGTGCGCACCGTCTTATCCTGCCGGACCAGGGATGTTCCGGCAGTGGGCACCGTCGAGTGTCTCTCGACGAGCTTGGCGAGATCCGGGCCGAGCGCCTTGCGTACTTGCTTAGGCGTTCTCAGCTTCGGAGCATTCTGGTATTCGCTAAGGGGCAGCTCGGCCCACTCGCACGCGGCGATCACGTCGGCCTCGGCGCCGTCGTTCCAGCGCTCGCGCCCGACCTTGGCGACGAGCTGATAGTTCGGGATCTCGACGCCGGCCTCCGCTTCCGCGTGGGCGTGGGCCCGCACGGCGTTGAGCCAGTTCTGGATCATGTCGGCCCGGTCGAGGATCTCGGCGACCTCGGCCGGCGTGAGCTTGCCGACCGTGTTCTCCTGCTCGACGCCGCTCTCATCCTTGAAGAACAGGAGCGCCTTCGACTTCGCGGCGACCGCCAGGGCCGGGCAGGACCCGGCGCACGGGCAGAACGTGCAGTGATCGCCGGGGTGCAGGAACCGCTCGGCCCACTCGTCAAAGGACCCATCCTCGGACCCGTTCGAGCCGTAGGTGTCGTCGGCCAGCTTCGCGAGCCGCATCGCCGCCAGCAGCTCGGTCGTCCAGTCGATCAGGTCGGTGACGTGGAAGGTCTCCGAGCGGATGGGCCCGTCCCGGTGCGGCGCCCGGGGCTGGACGATCGTGACCTTGACCTCCTGGATGTCGAGCCCAGGGTTGTTGAGCACGGCGCCGAGCGCGTAGGTCCGGGCCTGCTTATTGCCGAGCGCCTCGACCACGATGCCACGGCCGCCTTTGAGATCGACGACCTCCAGGAGCTGCTCGCCGTCGTGGTAGATGACGGTGTCGGCCGTGCCGCCGGCCTCGAAGGGCGGGTTGATCGCGTCGAGCTTGAAGCGCTGCTCGATCCACGTCGGCTTGAGCCCGAAGACGCCGGCCTCCATCACGTAGTCGACGTAGACCTGGGCCGTCTCGGCCATCTCCTCGTCGACCTCGATCCGGTGGCGCTTGGTCTGGATGAAGCGTCCGATCCACTCCTCGGGCTTCCGCCCGTGGCGAAGGCAGTCCTCGGACACCTCGTGGCAGGCGGTCCCCCAGGCAGCCGCCTCGCTCTCGTTGTCAGCCCGTCCGGTGCGACCGGACAGGGCGAGGCTGCCGGCGCACGCCCAGAGCCGGGCGCTTGCGCTGGCGGACCATTGCGCATGATCCCGCTGGGCGTGGCCGGCGGACATCAGGCGACGGCCTTCGTGCGGCCGTAGGGGTTCTCGGCGATGGCCGCGCGGAGCGCTCGGGTGGCCTTCTCGATCTCCTCATCTGGCACCTTCGAGAAGGCGGGGTAGCCGATGATCTTCGGCCCGTCCTCCTGGGCCGCGGCCATGCCGTACAGCTTGGCGTACTCGCCGCCCGCGTTGCGCATGACGTTCCGGTCGAACACCTCCGTGGGCTCGACCTTGGCTTCCTCGGCCTTGGCCTCGACGACCTTCTCGCTCTCGGCCGCTTCGTCGGCGGCGTCGGCAGCCTTCACCTCGGGGGCGGGCTCGGGCGGGGCGGCCGGGGCGGGCTTGTCCGCCTTCTTCCGGGTCGACTTCGCCGGCTCCTTCGCGGGCTCGGCCGTCTGGCGAGTGTCGGATGACGCATCAGACATGCCGGTCGCGAGTGCGGCGGCCGACGTGTCGGTCCCCCGCGACATGCCCATGCTGCCCGCCAGCGTTAAGATCTCGCGGATCGCCTCGGAAGCGTTGTCGCCGTTGATGGTGATCGAAATGCTCACTGGAGAACCTCTTTGATTGAAGCGACTTTGCGCACTAACACCGCAGTCAAGGCCTCGTCTATAGAGCCCGCGAGCGCGGCTACTCTCACCAAACACTGAGCCTTCTGGCCGTGGTTAGTGATCCGGAGCGCGGCCTGCTTCATGTCTTTCGGAGCAAAGCTTTGCTCAACGAAGATCAGGTCGCGCGAAACTGATAGGTCGATCGCCTCGCCCGCGGCGATGATCTGACCGATGAACACCTGGGAGCGATTGTTCTGGAAGGCCTCGATCACGCCGGCCCGCTTCGCCGCCGGGGTCGAGCCGTCCAGGACGACCGGGTTGTAGGCCTTGAGCAGGCCACGGAGCGCCTCGATCGCCCCCGTGTGCCAGCACATCAGGACGACGCAGTGCATCTTCCCGGTCTCGATCTCCTCCTTCACCAGCTCGGCGACCGCATGGGCCTTGGCGATGCCCGTCACGCGCCGGAGCGTGCCCAGGTGGTGCTCCAGCGCCTTCGTGTCGCCGGTCTCCGCGGCGTCGAGGATCTCGTCGGCCTCGGGCAGCTCGGCCAGCGCGGCCCGGATCGCGGCCGTGCCGACCGCACCGCCGTCGAGCGCCAGGGTGGAGAAGATGGGCTCGCGGATCCCCACGTCCTGCTGGGTCCGGCGCAGGAGCAGCCCGTCGAGGCGCTGGCGCAGCTCGACCTCGTTCTTCCCGCGCTTGACGATCGGCTTCCACTCGCCGGCCACGAACTTGTGGCGGACGACGCAGTAGCGGCCCATGAAGTCGTCGAAGCTCAGATCGCTCACCCGCTCCGGCGCCAGCGTCCGGAGCATGGGCCAGAGATCGAGGGGGCTGTTCGGCATGGGCGTGCCGGACAGACAGAATGTCCGGTCGGCCGCGTCCGCGAGCGCCATAGCCGCGACGGTCCGCTTCGCCTCGAAGCTCTTGGCGTAGTGGCTCTCGTCGAGCACGACCAGCTCGGGGCGCCAGTCGAGCAGATGGGCCTGCTGCTGCTCGTTCCCGACCGTCGACCAGCCCACGACCGCCACGTCGGTCTGCGGCTGCACGCGGCCGGCCGTGCCCATCATGACCTGGACCTCCCGCGGGAAGGCCTGCCACTCGCGCACCTCGCGGCCGAAGTTGAACCGCCCCGACGCCGTCGTGACGACCAGGACGCGCCGGGCCATCAGGAAGTCGAGCGCCAGGATCGAGGCGCCCGTCTTGCCGACGCGAGGCTCGTCGGCCAGCAGCAGGCCTCCGTTCGCGAGGAACTGGCCGCCGACGATCTGGTGCGGGAGCGGGACCGGTTGCATCAGATGCCGGCCTTCTCGATCACTTCACCCAGGTAGGCGAACAGGGCGCCGAGCCGGCCGGTCACGTCGACCCGGACAGGCTGTCCGCCGGCCGGCACGACCAGCAGGTAGTGGCGCTCGCCGTCGCGGAACGCGGAGACCAGATCGGCCTGGACGGTGTTGGCGGCGTAGCGGCTGGGCTCGCGCGGGGCGTCTGCGAAGGCCTCCAGGCGCAGTAGAAGCGCCTCGCGCTCGCGGGGGCTTAGCGTGCCCATCCCGGGAGCGTTGGGCTCGGACCGGCGCGCCCCGGATAAGCGGGCGTCGGCGCGGTGCGGGGCCGGCTGGGAGAAGTCAGGCAAACAGGTCATTGGCGCCCTCCTGGAGCCGTCCGTACTCAGCGATCAGCGCGGCCTCGGCGAAGTCGGGCCGGCGGACGCGGAACTCCTTCGCGAGCGCCGGCCAGCGGCGCATCGCCTCCATGCGGGCGTCGTCCTTCCCGCCCTTGATCTTGAGGGCCTTCTTCCAGACCTGCGGCGGCACCCGCGTGTGTCTGATGCGCAGGCCCATCAGCAGGTATTCCGGGGCTCCAGCGGCCCTTCCGAAGTTGAAGGCAGCAGACGCCGACTGACCATCCATCCCGCCGACCTGCTCCAGATAAGCTACGTCGGGTGACAGATCAGACAGCAGGTCCATAAGGGCGAAGCCGTCGACTTCGTCCTTATCGCTCCCACCACGCCGCACCGTGAGGCGCGGCATGTCGAAGATGCGTACAGCGTGGTTCTCCACGAGCGCTAGGGCCCCCTTTGCCCCGGGATCCACACCTAGGATGCGCATTAGCCGAAGGCCTGCACGTCTAGATGTGCGACATCTTTTCCCTCGAATATGCCTGGAAATTTCGCACCGTTGCCCCGAACGATGGCTTCTAGGATTTCGTTCACCACTTGTTCCGTCGGAAAGTTGACGATCCGATCCTCGGTGGTGGCGTCCAAGAGGCTGATGCACATTTCGCGGAGCAGAGCATTACGGGTGTGCATCGCAATGCTCTGGATCTCATCCCTAGCTTCCGCTAAGATCGGACCAGCTATCCAGGAAGTCTTCGCCATCTCAAGGACGGGCGCGAAACGCCAATAGAATGCGCATTCCGACTGTAAGCTCACGGCTCACCTTCCTAGCTCTAGCGACACAAAACGAGAACAGTGACATATAGCGCGATTGCGCTCATCACGGAAGCGTTAGCGGTCCAGGTACGGAAGCAGACTGACAGGCTTTCCGTGCTCCAGCTCCAGCATGCCGAGTAGGACAGGAAGCCACGCGCCCGGCACGGACCCGCGACGCCACCATTTCTCGGCGGTGTCCGCGGCCGGCGGCTCGAAGCCGTAGGCCGTGAGCAGGCTGCGCATGGTCGTGCAGTCCGGGAAGTGGGCCTTGAGGAACTTCGTGCTGTTGAACCCGGCCATGGCCCCTCCCGTCCGTTGGATCAGACAGGTAACGGACATATTGTCCGGCGTCAACGGTCGGATTTGCGCTTTCGGACAAAATGTCTTACGACGGTGTTGCGGCGCCACTGCCGCGAGGATCAGGACGTGATGATCGCGAACACAGAGGATATGTCTGGTGGGTCCGGGCATGACGAGCCCGTGCGCGAGCCCAGCTTCCAGCCGCAGGACGACAACGTCCGGAAGAACAAGCTCCACATGATCGCAGGCCGCATCGCGGAGCTGCGCCGGGATCGAGGCTGGACGCAGGCCGAACTGGCGCGCCGGGCTGGGCTCAACCGGAACGTCGTCAACACCACGGAGAACGAGACGAGCTTCCCGACCCGGGAGAACCTCGCCCGCATGGCGAGCGCGCTCGGGATCGAGCTGAACGAGCTGACGGACGTGTTCGTCATAGAGGCGCACCACCGGGCGCCGGCTGCGCTCAGCCTCACGGAAGCCAAGGGTCGGCCGGGCTACATGGCCGTCCAGATCAACCGGATGCTCAAGACGGCCACGGCGCTTAAGATATTCCAGCTCATCGCCGAAGATGACGCAGACGCTGCTGACAGAGGCTGAGATAGCCCAGAGACTGAGGTGCTCAGTCTCAAAGGTGCGAAAGCTCAGATCCGCGGGCCGCCTAGCATTTATTCCCGGCCGGCCCGTTTTAATTCGCGAGCGCGACTTTGAGCATTTTCTGGAGACTGAAATATGTCTAAAGCGCCCGAACTCAAAAAGCACGCCAACGGGAAATTCTACATCCACTGGATCGACGGAAGACGAACTCGCCGTGCGTCGACAGGCAAGAGCGAAATGGCTGCGGCTCAGATCTACTTCGGCGAGTGGCTCATCAACGAGCAAAGGGCCGCGCGCGACCCGAAAGGGGCGGGCCTAGACTTCGCGGACGTGTGGGCCTTCTATGCGAAGGAGGCCTTGCCGAAGCTCGTCTCCGGCGAGAACACCGCGCGCAGCGGCCGGCACCTCCTGGAGGCCTTCGGCGACCTGCCGGTCGCAGACATTGGGCAAGCCCATCTCGACGACTACGTGCGCGATCGGCGCGCCGGCCGCATCGGCCG
Source organism: Methylobacterium sp. 190mf (assembly GCF_900107945.1). Classification (NCBI taxonomy): domain Bacteria; kingdom Pseudomonadati; phylum Pseudomonadota; class Alphaproteobacteria; order Hyphomicrobiales; family Methylobacteriaceae; genus Methylobacterium; species Methylobacterium sp. 190mf. Next base: position 13,732 of record NZ_FNVI01000024.1, read on the forward strand.
GCCGGCCAAGCTCAGCACGATCTGGCTGGAGGTGGCGAAGCTCAAGGCGGCCGTGAACTTCGCGATCAAGCGCCGGAAGCTGCCGGCGACTGCGCGCCTGGAGCTGGACAGCCTGGAGCCGCCGGAGGTGCGGGACCGCTGGCTCCGGCCGGAGGAAGTCGACAGGATCATCGCGGAGGCTGAGACCCGCCGCGAGGGCGGCCGCCTGTCCCGGGCCGAACGCTTCCTGCACCTCGCGATCGAGACGGCAGCGCGGCGGGCCGTGATCGAGAACCTCCAGTGGGATCAGGTCGACCTGGAGGCCGGCGTCATCCACTACCACCGGCACGGCGACCTGCGCTCTAAGAAGAAGCGCCCGAGCGTGCCCATCTCGTCGCGCCTGCGGCCGATCCTGGAGCGCGCCTATGAGGAGCGAATCACGTCCTATGTGTTGGATACGTCATCCGACATCTACCACCACATCGAACGGATCGCACGAGCGGCAGACGTGAAGGGCTTCCACCCTCACCTCCTCCGGCACACCGCGGCGACCTGGATGGCGCGCCGGGGCGTCCCGCTCTGGAAGATCGCCGGCATCCTCGGGAACACGATGCAGATGGTCGAGCAGGTCTACGCGAAGCACTCGCCGGACGGGCTCGCCGATGCCGTGGAGCACATTTCGGCGGCCCGGAAGCCGGCCCAGGCGGTGCGCCCAAATGTGAGCGCAAACGACGATTTGGGCGCACTTTCCGTCTGATGTTTGTCAGATAGGATCAGACAGGCGTGGAGCGTTTCCTCGTCTGATCCGTCTTTTCAGTGTCTTAACTGTCTGGCGTCGCACTTCTGCAAGAATTCCGCCCCGCCCGCAAGGAATTGGCCCGGGACCGTGGGGCGTGTCACCCGGCGGTCTCCCGGTGGCGGATCGCCGTCGCCACGAGGGCGTACAGGACGACGGCGTTCAGCACATGCCAGAGCGGGTGCGTGCCGGTCGGCAGCAGCGCGCAGGCCGCCCGGTCGCCGGTTCGCGCCGCGAGCGAGATCAGGAAGAGCAGGCCGATGCTGGCGAGCCGCCGCCCGGTCCCGACGAAGCGCTCCTCCGGCCGCCGCGCGGCCGCCCAGGCGACGCCGAACAGCGCCAGCAGGGCGGGCAGGTAGTCGACCGAGCCGTTGGTGAGCCGCGCGACGTCGAGGCCGGTCAGCCCGTCGAGCAGGGGCGTGAGCGCGAATCCGAGGAGCGCGAAGCCGCCCGTCGCCGCCGCGACCCGGACCGGCGCCAAGCGCAGGAACCGCGAGAGGGCCAGCGCGAGAAAGGCGTAGATGAACAGCGCGATCGGGACGACGTCCGCGAGCATCGCCCAGTAGACCGCCAGGGTGTGGAACAGGAACGAGCCGACGCCCACCACGGCGATCAGGGCCGCCAGCCCGAGGCAGGTCCGGTCCGGCGGATCGGTGACGGCGGCGCGCCGCGCCGCGGCGGCGGCGGCCAGCAGGAAGGCCGAGTTCGACAGCGCGTTCGCGGGCTCGGCCCAGAAGTCCGGCCCGCCCCGCTCGCAGTAAGCCGACACCGGCTCGAACCAGTCCATTCGCCGACCCTACTTCCCCGTCCTTGCGCCGGGATGGCCTTGTCAGCGCGACGCGAAGCGCGGATGACGGCCGGGCGGCGACCGGAAGCGAGGCGATGCGGATCACCACCTGGAACGTCAACTCGATCAAGCAGCGGCTCCCGCACCTCCTCGGCTTCCTGGAGGAGGCGCGGCCCGACGTGGTCTGCCTGCAGGAGCTGAAATGCCAGGACGAGGCCTTCCCGCGCGCCGACATCGAGGCGGCGGGCTACGCGGTCGAGACGCTGGGCCAGAAGGCCTATAACGGCGTGGCGCTGCTGGTCCGGGCGCCGCTGGCCATGTCGGAGATTCGGCGCGGGCTGCCGGGCGACGCCGCCGACGAGCAGGCCCGCTACATCGAGGCGCTGATCTCGGGCGCGGACACCCGCCCGGTGCGCGTGGCGTCGATTTACCTGCCGAACGGCAACCCGGTGGACAGCCCGAAATACCCGTACAAGCTCGCCTTCATGGAGCGGCTGCGGCTTCACGCCCGGGCGCTGCTGGACGACGAGATCGCGGTGGTGCTGGCGGGCGACTACAACGTCATCCCGGAGGCGGCCGACGCGGCCGATCCGGAGGCTTGGCGCTCGGACGCCCTGTTCCTCGGGACGACCCGGGCGGCGTTCCGGGCGATCCTCGCCGAGGGCTACACCGACGCCCTGCGCGCCTGCGACCCGCGCGACGGGCTCTACACCTTCTGGGACTATCAGGCCGGGTGCTGGCAGCGGAATGCCGGCATCCGCATCGACCACCTGCTGCTCTCGCCCCAGGCCGGCGACCGCCTGGTCTCGGCCTCGGTCCAGAAGCACATGCGCGGGCTCGACAAGCCGTCGGACCACGTGCCGGTCACGGCGGAACTGGCGGCCGGTTAGAGCCGCGATCGGGGGGAACGACGATGATCATCTACGGCAGCAGCGTGTCGCCCTACGTGCGCAAGGTGCTCGCGGCGCTCTACGAGAAGGGCGTCGCCTTCGAGCACCGCCCGGTCGGCTTCCACGCGCAGGATCCCGGCTTCCGGGCGGCGAGCCCGATGGGGAAGATCCCCGCGATGGAGGATGCCGGGTATCGCCTCGCCGATTCGAGCGCCATCGTGGACTATCTCGAGCGGCTGCATCCGGCGCCCGCGCTGATCCCCGAGGACGCGCGGGACGCCGCCCGCGCCCGCTGGTTCGACAAGTTCGGCGAGTGCGAGCTGACCCGGCAGGTGCTGGTGCCGTTCGTCGAGCGCTTCCTCAAGCCCCGCCTGTTCAAGGTCGAGGGCGACGAGGCCCTGGCGCAGCGGACCGTCGACACGGCGCTGCCGCCGCTGTTCGACTACCTCGAATCGCAGATCGACGGGCCCTACCTCGTCGGAGGCCGGTTCGGCATCGCCGACATCGCCGTGGCGGCGCCGTTCCACAACCTGCGGCTGGCCAAGGTCGCGGTCGACGGCGCCCGGTGGCCGAAGCTCGCCGACTGGGTCGCGGCGACGCTGGAGCGGCCGTCCTTCACCGCGGCGATCGCCGCGGCGAAGAGCTGAGGCCGCTCAGCGCCGCTTGCACAGTCGAGGGCGGCTCAGCGCCGCTTGCGGATCGAGCCCACGGTCTGGAGCTGCGTCTGCGCCTCGGCGCGGTCGTCCTCGCTGGCGGCCGCCCAGTTCTTCTCGTAGAGCGCGACGATCCAGTCGTCCTTGCGGCTCTCGGCGCCTTCCCGGGCGAGCGAGAGCCACATCAGGCCGCGCACCCGCTGGACCGGGATGCCGCCCAGGCCGTTGACCAGCATGTCGCCGAGCAGCGCCTGCGCCGGGTGGTGGCCCTTCTCGGCGGCGAGGTTGAACCAGCGCGCGGCCTGCCGCGGGTCGGCCTCGACGCCGGTGCCGTCGAGGTAGAGCCGAGCGAGATTGTACTGCGCGTTGGGGTCCCCGTAGTAGGACGCCGCGTAGTTGAACATGTCGTAGGCGCGCTCGGGATTGGGGCGCACGTAGGTGCCCTTGATCCCCTCCAGGAAGTACGTGCCCAGCGCCGTGAAGGCGCTGCCCAGGACCGCCGAGTTCTGCGGATCGGGCCCGTCATCGGTGCTGGCGTCGGCGATCCGCGAGAAGAACTCGAACGCCTTCAGGTCGTCGTGCGGGACGCCGTCGCCGTCGGCGTACATCCGGCCGAGCTTCCACAGCGCAAGGGCGTGGCCCTGGCCGGCCGCGTACTCCAGCGCGCGGGCGGCGCCCTGCTTGTCGCCGGCATTGTACTCGCGCATGCCGGCGCGCAGCGCGTCCTTGGCCGAGCGGTAGCTCTTGTCGGCGACCGGGACCTGCACGGGCGTGCGGACATTGGCGTCGAGGGCGCGCGACGGCGCGACCGGCAGCGCGACCAGGGCGAGCGCCCAGGCCGCGACCGCGAGGCCGCCGACGGACCGGAACCGACCGGGATCGGCCCCGGCCGGCGCCCTGCGCCGGCTGAGGTCAGTCCTAGACGTCCGCATAGCTCTGCGTCTCCTTGGCACCTCCCGGATGGGTGACGGCGCCGTACAAGGCCGGGCCGACGCCCTGCGCGTATTTCCAGAGGTAGCCGGAGGTCGCGGTGTTGGGCCGCGCAGTCCAGGCCTTGCGCCGCTCGGCCAGCTCCGCGTCCGACAGGGCGACACTGAGCGTGCCCTGGATCGCGTCGAGGGTGATGACGTCGCCGTCGCGCAGCAGCCCGATCGGGCCGCCCACGGCGGCCTCAGGTCCGACATGGCCGACGCAGAAGCCGCGGGTCGCGCCCGAGAAGCGCCCGTCGGTGATCAGCGCGACCTTGTCGCCCATGCCCTGGCCGTAGAGGGCCGCGGTGGTCGACAGCATCTCGCGCATGCCGGGGCCGCCCCGCGGGCCCTCGTAGCGGATCACGAGGACGTCGCCTTCCTCGTAGCTGCGGGCCTGCACGGCCGCGAAGCAGGCCTCCTCGCCGTCGAACACGCGGGCCGGGCCGGTGAAGACCTGCTTCTCGGCCGGGATGCCGGCGACCTTCACGATCGCGCCCTCGGGGGCGAGGTTGCCCTTGAGGCCGACGACGCCGCCGGTCGGGGTGATCGGCCGGTTCGCCGGATAGACCACGTCCTGGTCCGGGTTCCAGGTTACCCGGTCCATGTTCTCCGCGATGGTGCGGCCGGTGACCGTCAGGCAGTCGCCGTGCATGAAGCCGTGGTCGAGGAGCGTCTTCATCAGCAGCGGGATGCCGCCGACCTCGAACATGTCCTTGGCGACGTAGCGCCCGCCGGGCTTCAGGTCGGCGATGTAGGGCGTGCGCCGGAAGATCTCGGCCACGTCGAACAGGGTGAACTCGATGCCGCACTCGTGGGCGATCGCCGGCAGGTGCAGCGCCGCGTTGGTGGAGCCGCCCGAGGCCGCTACCACCGTAGCGGCGTTCTCCAGCGCCTTGCGGGTGACGATGTCGCGCGGGCGGATGCGCTTCTCCAGGAGCTCCATCACCTTCTCGCCGGCCGTGGCGCAGAACTTGTCGCGGATCTCGTAGGGGGCCGGGGCGCCGGCCGAGTAGGGCAGCGCCAGGCCAATTGCCTCGGAGACGGTCGCCATGGTGTTGGCGGTGAACTGCGCGCCGCAGGCGCCGGCCGACGGGCAGGCGACCTGCTCCAGCTCGTCGAGGTCCTCGAGGCTCATGTCGCCGACGGCGACCTTGCCGACCGCCTCGAACAGGTCCTGGACGGTCACGGGCTTGCCGCGGAACGAGCCGGGCAGGATCGAGCCGCCGTAGATGAAAATCGAGGGCACGTTCAGCCGGACCATCGCCATCATCATGCCGGGCAGCGACTTGTCGCAGCCCGCGAGACCCACGAGGGCGTCGTAGGCGTGGCCGCGCATGGTCAGCTCGACCGAGTCGGCGATGACCTCGCGCGACGGCAGCGACGCGCGCATGCCGCCATGGCCCATGGCGATGCCGTCTGTGACGGTGATCGTGCAGAACTCGCGCGGCGTCCCGTTGGCGGCGGCGACGCCCTTCTTCACCGCCTGCGCCTGGCGCATCAGCGAGATGTTGCAGGGCGCGGCCTCGTTCCAGCAGGAGGCGACACCCACCAGCGGCTGGTGGATCTGCTCACGGGTCAGGCCCATGGCGTAGAGGTAGGAGCGGTGCGGGGCGCGGTCGGGCCCCTCCGTGACGTGGCGACTCGGCAGCTTCGACTTGTCGTTCAAACGCGTCACCATGACTTCAGACCAAGCCTTCGCAGCCGATCCCGAGGGTGCGTTGAACCGCGGCGCGTCGCCGTTCGCGAGGCGCCGGGAGATCCGTCCGCGTGCTCGGGAAGTCCTCGTTTCCGAACGGTAAACCGTTGTCGAATTTGCCGTTTACCGCGGATGTTGAGGTGGGCCCGGACTATGGCGGGATCGCGGCGTTTACGGGCAGGTCTCGGGGCGGAGCGGGGATCGTTTTACGGTGTTGCGACCCCGCCACAGCCACGCTTGCGGCCATTTCGGCGGCGACGACAAGATGAAGGACAATGGCGCGGCGCTGACGAGACGCTTCCCCGAGACGCAACTTGTCTTCGGGCAAGCCGAGGATCTCCCGGCCGCGATCCGGGCGGGACGCGGCAATCCGGCACCCGGAAAGTCGCTGTATCACTATCCCTGTGCGGGACCGGCGCCGGCAATACGCCGACCGACGGGCGGAACGACATGTCGCGCCGCCGCCGCGGCGGGTCCCGCGCGCCAATCTGCTTGTGCGCCGCGCGGTCTTCGCTCGCGCGGAACGGCGGGTCCGGCGCGCGTCCGTGGCGGCGTCGCGGGCCTGATCGAATGGAGCCCGTGTGCCGCTCTTCGCCGACGCAGGCCGGGATCGGGCGTCCTGCACCGGCACCCGCTTCGCCGCGGCGCGGCCGGGATCACGGGATCACAGGACGACGTGATCCCGGCCGGATCCGCGCTCAGGCCGCTCCGGCGTGCGGCGCCGGGATCTCGGTCGAGATGGCGTCCACCGTGCGCGGCATCGGGCTGCCCTGCCCGTCCGCGCGCTGGATCCGGACCTGCTGATTGACCGGCTGCATGTTGCCGAAGGGCGTCGAGAAGGCGATCTCCGCGGCGTCGCGCCCGACGCCGATCCGCACCAGCCCGTCGAGGTCGGCCTGCCGGGTGGCGTCGAACAGCCACCAGCGCCCGTCGAGATAGGCCTCGAACACCGCGTGGAAGTCGCTCGGGACGAGGCCGTGGGCGTAGCAGCTCACGAACCGGGCCGGGATCCCGAGCGCCCGGCAGAAGGCGGCGCCGATATGCGCGAAGTCGCGGCAGACGCCGGCGCGCTTCAGGAGCGACTCGTGGGCGGTCGTCTCGCCGTCGCTGGAGCCGGGCTGGTAGGCGATGTGGTCGTGGATCCAGTTGCAGATCTGGTTCACGCGCGCGTGGCCCTTGGGGAGCGCCCCGAACTCGGCGAGCGCGAAGGGCGTCAGCCGGTCCGAGGAGACGAACCGGCTCGGCAGCAGGAACGGCAGGATGTCGAGCGGCAGCTGCCCGATGGGCGTCTCGTTGACGGTCGCCGGGTCGGCCCGGTGCACGGTCAGGTCGACCTCGGCATTGTACTCCAGCGCGAACTGACCGGTCGGGACGTTGACCGCGAGATAGCGGTTCTGGAGATCGGGGGTCGTGTAGAGATCGCGCTTGAGGTTCGGCGTCAGGACCAGGCTCTCGCTCAGGATCTCGACGCTCTTCAGCTTCGCCACCTCCAGATTGAAGATGAAGGTGGTGTCCGAGAGGATGTTGTAGGACAGGCTGCAACCGAGGGTGTAGCGCATCGGATCTCCTTGCCGGATGACGGCCCATCCGCCGTCCAAGCAAGGGGCGCGCCCGACCGTCGGTTCCGGCTCGATCGGGGGGTCGCGGGCGAGACGGCGGCGCCGCGTGCGTCGGACGGCGCCACCGTCATCGCCAGCGCAGCGAAGCGAGCCAGAGCAGCGCGTCCCTGGATTGCTTCGCTCCGCTCGCAAGGACGGCTGAAGCGATGGAGCCGGTCTCAGCCGCGCTCGGCGGCATCCCGCGGGAGCAGCACCGCCGTCAGAGAGCGCACGCCCTGCGCGCCGTGGATGAGGACGCCCTCGATGTCGGCGGTGGCCGACGGGCCGGTATGCAGCACCGCGTAGGCCGAGCGGCCGAATTCCGGCCGGCGGTAGGCCGCCTGCACGTTCGGCACGATGTCGGCCGGGTCGAGCAGCACGACGAGGTGCTGCGCGAGATAGGCGACGGCGTTGACGATCAGCTGGTCCTGCGTGAACAGCACCGAGCCGGTCTCGGCGATGCCGAACACCGCGCGGACCACCGCCACGTCCACGTCCTCGACCTCCTGGGGCGCGCGCACGCTCCGCAGGTCGCGGTTGCCGGTCAGCTCCGGCACCGCGGAGGCGATCACCTTGGCGGCGTCGAGGCGCTCGCGCACGCCCGCGAACACGTCGGCGGCGCCGGGCTCGGCCACGCGGCCGCCCATGCGCTTCAGCCGCTCGCCGAACTCGGCGACCAGGTCCTCGCCGACGAGCGGCGCGAACAGCGGCACCTCCGGCAGCGGGAAGTCGCCGGCCGGCCGGTTCCTGCGGATACCGTCGAGGATCGCGTCGCGGGCGCTCATCGACCCGTGTCCTTCATGCGGTTCTGCTTGTACCAGGCGTGGAAGGTCTGGCGCGGCGCGTCGGGCATCTCGCGCTTCTTCCCCCAGGTGTTGAGCGGGTTGTAGACCGCGAAGCGCGGCAGGACCTTCAGGGCGGAATCCGCCGCGCCGATCGCCGCCCGGTAGGCGGCCGGGCGCGAGAGCACGGCGCCCGCGGCCTTCATCATGCCCTGCTTGAGCGCCGGGATCTGGTGCTCCTCGACCAGCACCTTCCGCCACGCGAAGATCTGCTCGTGGATGTTGATCTTCACCGGGCAGACGTTGGTGCAGGAGCCGTTCATCGTCGAGGAGAACGGCAGCGTCGAGTATTTCCGCTTGTTAAAGGTCGGATCGATGATCAGCCCGATCGGCCCCGAATAGGTCGCGCCGTAGGAGAGGCCGCCCGAGCGCCGGTAGACCGGGCAGGTGTTCATGCAGGCGCCGCAGCGGATGCATTTCAGCGAGGTCCAGAACTCCTCCATGCCGAGGCGCTCGGAGCGGCCGTTGTCGACCAGCACCATGTGCATCTCGGTGCCCGCGCGGGGGCCGCGGAAATGCGAGGTGTACTGGGTGATCGGCGAGCCCAGCGCCGAGCGCGACAGCAGGCGGATGAACACCCCGAGGTGCTCGACCTTCGGGATGATCTTCTCGATGCCGATGGAGTGGATCTGCAGCGGCGGCACGTTGCCGGACAGGTCGGCGTTGCCCTCGTTGGTGCAGGTCACGACCGTGCCGGTCTCGGCGATCGCGAAGTTGCATCCGGTCATGCCGGCATCGGCCTTCAGGATGTAGGGCCGGGTGGTCTCGCGCTGGCTCTCGGCGAGGTAGTGCGCGTCGTCGTTGTCCGGATCGGTGCCGAGCGTCTTGGCGAAGACCTCGGCCACGTCCATCCGGGTCTTGTGGACGGCCGGCGCCACGACGTGGCTCGGCTCCTCGTTGTCGAGCTGCTGGATCCGCTCGCCGAGATCCGTCTCGATGACCTCGATGCCGTTGGCCGCCATGTGGTGGCGGAAGCCGCACTCCTCGGTGAGCATCGACTTCGACTTCACCAGCGTCTTGGCGCCGTGGCTCCGCAGGATGTCCAGCACGATCCGGTTGTGATCGGCGCCGTCCTTCGCCCAGTGCACGTGGACGCCGTTGGCCTTCGCGGCCGCCTCGAATTGCTCGAGGTACCGGTCAAGGTGGCTCAGCGTGTGGGTCTTGATCTGCGAGGCGAGCTCGCGCAGCTCCTCCCACTCCGGGATGCCGTGCGCGGAGGCGTCGCGCTTCTTGCGCAGGTCCCACAGGCGCTCGTCGTGGGCGGCCTGGTGCAGCGGCGCCGCGAGGAAGCGCTCGGCGGCCTCCGACTGGTTGATCGGCCGGTCGCCCCGGATCTTCGCGCCGCGCGGCTGCGGCTCCCGGGTCTGCGGGGCGCGGATCGGCTTCGAAGCGGCTTCCGCGTGCTGGAGGCGCCGGCCGTCCGGCGCCCGCTCGCTCTCGTCGTGGCCGGCCCGCACCTCGGGGTGGATGACGCCTTCGCGCTCGCGGGGGTTGAGGTCCTCGACGCTCATGCGGCGGCTCCGTTCAGCACCTGCGCGATGTGGATGTACTTGAGCGGCAAGCCGAGCCGTTCGGCGCAGCCCTTCTGGTGCATGAGGCAGGAGGAATCCGCCGAGACGACGTAGGCGGCCCCGGCCCGGTTCTGATCGGCGACCTTGTCGTAGCCCATCTTCGCCGAGACGGCGGGCTCGAACACCGAGAAGGTGCCGCCGAAGCCGCAGCACTCGTCCGGCCGGGCGAGATCGACGAGCTCGACGCCCTTCACGAGGCGCAGCAGGTCGAGGGGCTTCGAGTAGTAGGGCTTCACCAGCTCGGTCGGCCGCGCGTGGTGGATGCCCCGCAGGGCGTTGCAGTTGGTGTGATAGGCGACCTTGTGGGGGAAGTTCGCCCAGGGCAGGTCCTCGACCTTCAGAACGTCGTGCAGGAACTCCACCAGCTCGTAGGTGCTGGCGCGGACGTGTCGGACCTCGTCGGTCTGCGGGATCGCCGTCAGGTGCTCGCGCACCTGGTGAACGCAGGAGCCCGACGGGGCGACGACGTAGTCGAAGCCGGAGAAGTTCTTGACGAACAAGGCCTCGGTCGCCGCGGCCTCGGCGTGGCAGCCAGTGTTGGTCATCGGCTGGCCGCAGCAGGTCTGGTCAAACGGATACTCGACCGTGCAGCCCAGGCGCTCGAGGAGCTCCAGGGTAGCGATCCCGACCTCGGGCTCGAAGGCGTCGACGTAGCACGGCACGAACAGGCCCACCCGCATGGTCCGGCAACTCCCTGGATGGCCCGGCGCGGCGGCCTGGAACGGTTCAAGACTGACCGAGGGTCTACCGGAAGGGGCGGCCCTTGGCGAGGTTGCCCGCTGCGTCACCGTGCCCGCTGTAACCGGGGAGTTTTCCTGGGAAGCGATGCCGCGCGCTTGATTTCCGACGCCTCAGAGTCGAAGGACGTCTGGAAGCGTTCCGAAGAGATCATCACCATGGAAGAACTGCTCGCCCGCGTCACCACCCGCACCGGGCTCGACGCCGCGACCGCTCAGACCGCCATCGGGCACATCCTGGCCTTCCTGCAGAAGGAAGGGCCCGCCGCCGAGGTCGGCCAGCTGCTGGCGGCCCTGCCGGGCTCCGAGGCGCTGATCGCCGAGTCGAATGCCGGCGAGAGTGGCGGCGGCGGGCTGATGGGCATGCTCGGCGGGATGATGGGCGGCGGCGGCGTCATGGCGCTCGGCCAGAAGCTGATGGCCGCCGGCGTGCCGATGGGTCAGATGCAGCCGCTCGGCCAGGAGCTGTTCGCCTTCGGCCGCGAGAAGGTCGGCGAGGACGCGATGGGCCCGATCATCGGCTCGATCCCGGGGCTGAACCAGTTCGTCTGACCGCGGGCCGGTGTGCGCGGCCGCACTGCATTCGGGTGACGCCTGGACGAAAGTAAAAAAGAGGTTGCGGAGCGAAAGCTTGACGGAACCTGTCCACGCGATCCCCGTTATTGGGGATGTGGCCCGGATCGACGCCTTCGGCAGTGTCCGGTACCGCACTCAAGCAGGCCGGCCATGCCCGTCTTCGAAGCCAAGAACCTGGACAGCGAGTTCGAAGGGCAGTCCCTGCTCGCTGCCATCCTGCACCCGACCCGCGCGGCGCAGACCCGGGCCCTGAGGCACGGTCGCCGGCGCGCTGAGCGCGCGGCGGCCCTGGCCGATCCGATGACGATCGAGCCGCGCTTCCCGATCGCGCCCGGCGAGCTGGCGCCGACCGGGTTCACGGGCCGCTGAGGTCTACCAAGCCTGCGCGGTGACGAGGCCCTGGCGGGTCACCACCACCCATTCCCGACCGTGGCGCTCGACGCCCTCGACGCGGCCGACGCCCGGGATGACGTCGCCGGGCGCGACCTCGACGAGGCGGCGCCGGCGGTTCTCCAGGATCGCGGTGCCCTCGTAGACGTCCCGCAGGGCCCAGCCCTCGATGACCGGCGGCTTGTCGGCCGCCGCCGGCTTCGGCTTGGGCTCGCTCACCTTGGCGTCCGCGACCTTGACCTCGGGCTTCGCCTCGGCGGCGCGGGCGGGCTCGCCGATGCTGCCGGTCTGGGTCGGCTCCGCCTTCGCGGCGGCCGGAGTCGCGGCCGCGCGGCGGTCGAGCTGCGCGGCGAGGCCGCTGAGGCGGGTGTTGTGGTCGCGCTCGACCTGCTCGAGCCGCTCGCCGAGGGCCGTGACCTTGCCGTTCAGGCTCTTGTCGACCTGCGCCAGGCGCTCGCCGAGGGCGGTGCTGCGGCTGGCCGCCTCCTTCCGCGCCACGTCGGTCGAGGCGCGCAGGTCGGCGAGCACGGTGTGGAGCTGCGCGATGTCGGCGGCGAGGCGCACGGTCTCGGTGCGGCCGGCATCGAGCGTCGTCTCGAGGGCCGCGAGCGCGTCGGGCCGGACCGAGGCCGGGCGGGAAAGCGCCATCACGCCCCCGCCCAGGAGGACGCCGACCGCCAGAGTCGCGCCCGGGATCGCGAACCGCTTCGGATCCAGGCGCGCCAGCGACGCCAGCGCGAGCTTCCCGCCGGCCGGCGAGGCTGCGGTCTCGGTCGCGGCGGCCGCTGCGTCGGTCTTGCCGGTCACCGCGGCCTTGAGCAGGTCGGCCGGCGAGATGCCCTGGGAAACGCCCTGCTTGGCTTCGATCTTCGTCATCGCCCCGAACTCCGCACGCGGCCTCGCGCTGCAAGCGTTCGTTAAGGACGTTTGTTTACGAAACCCTTACCGCACGCCCGTGGCTCAGGCCGCGAGCCCGCGCTTCTTCAGGAGCGGCTCGATGCTCGGCATCCGCCCGCGGAAGGCCGTGTAGGCCTCGCGCGGGTCGCGCAAATTGCCGGCCCCGTACACGAAGGTCCGCAGCCGCTTCGCCGTCTCCGGATCGAAGATGTCGCCGGCCTCGCGGAACGCGTCGAAGGCGTCCGCGTCCAGCACCTCAGACCAGAGGTAGCTGTAGTATCCGGCGGCGTAGCCGTCCCCCGAGAAGATGTGGGCGAAGTGCGGCGTCCGGTGCCGCATGCTGATCTCGGCCGGCATGCTGATCCGCCGCAGCGCCTCGGCCTCGAAGGCGGGCACGTCGAGACCGCCCTCGCCTTCCGCCGAGAGGTGCAGGGTCATGTCGACGATCGCCGAGGACGTGTACTCCACGGTGGCGAAACCCTGGTTGAAGGTCCGCGCGGCGAGCAGCTTCCGCAGCAGGGCGTCGGGCATGGGCTCGCCCGTGCGATGGTGGCGCGCGTGGGTCCGCAGGACTTCCGGCTGCTCCAGCCAGTGCTCGTAGAGCTGCGAGGGCAGCTCCACGAAGTCGCGCGACACCGCCGTCCCCGACAGGAGCGGGTAGGTCACGTCCGAGAGCAGCCCGTGCAGGGCGTGGCCGAACTCGTGGAACAGGGTGCGCGCGTCGTCGAAGGACAGCAGCGTCGCCTCGCCGTCCGGCGCCTTGGCGAAGTTCATGACATTGACGATGATCGGCGTGACCGTCCCGTTCAGGCGCTCCTGCGAGCGGAAGGCGCTCATCCAGGCGCCGGACCGCTTCGAGGCGCGGGCGAAGTAGTCGCCCAGGAACAGGCCGACCTCGGACCCGTCGGGATTGCCGACCCGCCAGACCCGGACATCGGGATGGTAGCGCGGCACGTCGGCGAGTTCCGTGAAGGTCAGACCGAACAGCCGCGAGGCCGTGTCGAACGCCGCCTGAATCATTCGCTCCAGCGGTAGGTACGCCTTGATCTCGCTCTCGTCGAGGTCGTGCTCGGCGCGCCGCACCTTCTCGGCGTAGTGCCGCCAATCGTGCGCCTGGAGGGCGAAGTTGTGGCCCTCCGCCTGGATGGTGGCCTGGAGACGGTCGCGCTCCTCCGCCGCCCGCGCGCGGGCCGGCGTCCACACGTCCCGCAGCAGCCCGGTCGCCGCGTCCGGGCTCGCCGCCATCGTGTCGTCGAGGGCGAAATGGGCGAAGCTCTCGAAGCCGAGGAGCCGCGCCCGCTCGGCGCGCAGCCGGATGATCTCCGCGATGATCGCCCGGTTGTCGGTCGCGCCGCCGTTCTCGCCGCGCCGCGTCCAGGCCGCGTAGGCGCGCTCGCGCAGGTCGCGCCGGGTCGAGCAGACCAGGAACGGCTCGATCAGCGAGCGGGACAGGGTGATGACGTGCCCGTCGAGGCCGCGCTCCTTCGCGGCGCTCTCGGCCGCGGCCCGCAGGAACGGCGGCAGGCCGGCCAGATCCTCCTCGCCCTGCAGCGGCAGGGTGAAGCTGCTCTCGTCGGCCAGGAGGTTCTGGCTGAACGTGGTCCCGAGCTCCGACATACGCGCCGCGATCTCGGCGATGCGGGCCTTGTCCTCGGGCCCGAGATCCGCCCCCGACCGGCGGAAGCGGATCCGGTACCGGTCGAGGACCCGGCGCTGCTCCGCGCTCAGGCCCTCGGCGTCGATCGCCGAGATCCGGGCCCAGAGCTCGGGGTTCAGGTAGATGGCGCTGCCGTGCCGGGCGAGCTTCGGCCCGATCTCCCGCTCGATGGCCTGCAACTCGGGGTTCGTGTGGCTGCCTGTCAGGTTGTAGAACACACCGGCGACGCGCTCGAGGGCGAGGCCGGCCCGCTCCATCGCCTCGACGGTGTTGCCGAAGGTGGCGGTAGCGGACTCACTCGCGATGGCGCGGATCTCGGAATCGTGCGCCGCCAGGGCGGCGTCGAACGCGGGCCGGTAGTGCTCCGGCCGGATCCGCTCGAACGGCGGGAGGCCGTGCGGGGTGCTCCACTGCGCCTCGCGGAAGGGATTGTCCGGCGGCAGGCTCGGGAGCCCGGCATCAGCTGCGTCCGACATGCAGTCCTCGATCTCGACGTCCACGCGACGGCGCGATCGTCCGCGCCGCAGGTGCGCCGACATGGGGTGTGCCGGCGCGATCCGGAAGACAGTGGTCCGATCGGCGCGGCCGTCAACCGGGTCCGGGCGATCCGAATGGCGTCTCGCCCGTTGTAGAGGCCAACGCCCACGCTTCGAGGCCCCATGCCGGGACGCAGCCTGTCGATCCTCCGATCCGCGACGCTCCTGGCGGGCGGCGCCCTCGCCGCGGGGCTCGCCCTCTCCGCCACGCCGGTCGGCGCCGTCGAGACGCCGGCGGCCACGGTGCCGACGCCCCCGCCCCTGCCGCCGGAGCGCCCAGAGGCGCTGAAGCCGCCCGTCGCCGAGCCGGCGCCACCGACGCCGCCGGCGCGGCCGCCCGAGCTGAAACCTGCCGCGGCTGAGCCGAGCAGGGAGCCGTCGAGGGAGACCGGCCGGGACAAGCCGACAGAGTCGGCGCAGGAGACCGCGAAGGAGACCGCGAAGGAGACCGCGAAGCCCGATATCCCCGCACCGCCGCCGGCGCCGCCCGCGCGGCCGCCGGAGCTGTCGGGCGCCGCAGCCCTGGCGCTCAAGGTGACACCGCCGGACGATTCCGCCTGCCGGACACGCCTCAAGCGCCTCGGGGTCGAGTTCGAGCCGCTGCCGCCGATCTCCGAAGGCCAGTGCACCGCGCCGCTGCCGCTCAAGGTGACGAAGCTCGCCGACGGCGTGACGCTGCCGCAGGGCGCCACGCTGACCTGCCGAACCGCCGAGGCGCTGGCTCGCTGGGTCACGGAGGTTCAGATCGAGGCCGATCGAACGCTGAAGCATCCGCTGACCGCGCTCGAACTCGGCGGTTCCTATGTCTGCCGGGGACAGAACCACGACGTCGACGCCAA
Organism: Methylobacterium sp. 190mf; assembly: GCF_900107945.1. Classification (NCBI taxonomy): domain Bacteria; kingdom Pseudomonadati; phylum Pseudomonadota; class Alphaproteobacteria; order Hyphomicrobiales; family Methylobacteriaceae; genus Methylobacterium; species Methylobacterium sp. 190mf. Next base: position 29,147 of record NZ_FNVI01000024.1, read on the forward strand.
GCTCAGCGAGCACGCCTTCGCCAACGCCGCCGACATCATGGGCTTCGCCTTCGCCGGACGCGCGAGTATCCCCGTCAAGGCGATGCCGGACGGTTCCGAGGAGGCGCAGTTCCTCGGCGCGGTGCGCGCCAAGGCCTGCGGCTTCTTCCGCACCGTCCTCGGCCCGGGCTCGAACGCCGCCCACGCCAACCATTTCCACCTCGACGAGCGCGAGCGCAATGGCGGTCACCGCCTGTGCCAGTAGAACCGGGTGGAACGTTCCCGCAGGTCCGGCATTTCTCGGCTCGGGAGCGCGTCCGCTCCCCGGAATGACGACGGCGATGATCCCGAAACCCTGGCGGCCGGTCTGCGTGGCCCTCCTGGCGAGTTGTCTGGCCGCGCACGGCGCGGCCGCCCGGACCGGGAAGGGCCGGAAGGCCGAGACGGCCCAGCCGCCGGCGCTGACCGCCGAGGCGGTGAACGCCGCGACCCTGGCGCAGCCGGGCGCCGGGAAGACCGAGGGCACGAAGTCTGAGAAGGCGCGTCGGGCCAAGTCGTCGGACGACAAGCCCGATCCGCTAATCGTCAAGGCCCAGGTGCTGCTCGATCGCGCGCGCTTCTATCCCGGAGCGATCGACGGCCGGAAGGGCGACAATTACCGTCACGCCCTCTCGGCCTTCGCGGTGGCCCAGGGGCTTCCCGCCGGCGAGACCCTGACGCCCGAGATCTGGGACAAGCTCCAGGCGACCAGCGACAAGCCCGCCGTCACCGACTACACGCTCTCCGAGGCCGACGCCGCGGGCCCCTACGTCGAGCGGATCCCGCCCAAGATGGAGGAGCAGGCCGAGCTCAAGTCGCTGGGCTACACCAATCCCCGCGAGATGCTGGCCGAGCGCTTCCACATGAGCCGCGACCTCGTCAGCGCGCTCAATCCCGGCAAGCCCCTCGACAAGGCCGGCACGACCATCGCGGTCGCGGCGGTGGACCCGATGGGCACGGACAAGCCGAAGGGCAAGGATCTGCCCCAGGAGCCGAAGGTCGAACGCATCGAGGTCGACAAGTCGAGCCTCGACGTCCGCGCCTACGGCGCCGACGGGAAGCTCGTGGCCTATTACCCCGCGTCGATCGGCAGTGCCGAGAAGCCGGCCCCGAGCGGCGAGACCAAGGTGAAGGGCGTCGCGTTCGACCCGGACTACACCTACAACCCGAAATACGCGTTCAAGGGCGTGAAGGCGCAGCACAAATTCACCATCCAGTCGGGGCCCAACAACCCGGTCGGCCTGGTCTGGATCGACCTGGCGATTCCGAGCTACGGGATCCACGGGACGCCCGAGCCCGAGAAGGTCGGGAAGACGGAGTCCCACGGCTGCATCCGCCTGACCAACTGGAACGCACGCGACCTCGCCGCGCATGTGACACGGGGCGCCACGGTCACGTTCAAGGACGATTGAGCGGCAGCGCGGCGACACTCGCATACGCCCGCGCGAACCCGCCCGCACAAAAATGTATCATCGGTTAACATAGCGCCCGGTCTGGGTGTCGGAACGGGCCGGGAACGCTTGACACATTGCGCATTACGGGCGACGCCTCAGGTTGTCTCGCGGGCTGACCCTCGGGCCGCGTTCACCCGTCCGGACGCTGCTCACGCGGTGCGCAAGGCGTGACCAGCCGCATGGCAAGATCCCCGGCGACGGGGGCATTCGAAGGGAAGACGGCCCGGCGTGATTGCTGACCCCAACGACGACGTCCTCAACGGCGTCCGTGTTCTCGTCGTCGAGGACGAGGCCGCGATCTCGATGCTGCTGGAGGACATGCTCCTCGATTTCGGCTGCGCCGTGGTCGGGCCGGCCGCGCGGCTGTCCTCCGCGCTGGAGATGGCGTCGCAGGAAGCGTTCGAGGTCGCCATTCTCGACGTGAACGTGGCGGGTGAGCCGATCTACCCGGTGGCCGAGGCCATCGCCAAGCGCGACCTGCCTCTGGTCTTCTCGACCGGTTACGGCGGTGCCGGCATCCGCGAGCCGTTCCGCGACAGGCCCGTCGTCCAGAAGCCGTTCAGCCAGGCCGACCTGAAGCGGACCCTGATCGGAGCGATCCGCGCCGCCCGGGACTGAGACCCGGCGCGTCGGCTCCGCCGGCCTCGGGCCGCCCGTCAGAGACCCTCGATGGTGAAGACCCGCTCGACATGGGCGGGCCAGGTGCGGGATCCGACGAACACGGCGTCGGCCCGGAACGTCGACCCGGCACACCACGCATTGCGTCCGATCCAGGCGCGGACCGCGCGGGAGAACCGCCGCCGCTTGGCAGCGTCGATCGCTTCCCGGGCATCGTCGCGGCGCGCCCGAGCCTTCACCTCCACGAACACGACGGTCTTCCAGCGCCGGACGACGAGATCGATCTCGCCGCCCGCGACGCTCACGCGCCGGCCGATCGGCCAGTACCCCTTGAGCATCAGCGCGGCGAGCGCCAGCCACTCGGCGCGGTGGCCGAGCCGGTAGGCGGCGCGGCGCCGGCCGGCCCGGTCCGGCAGGGCCCCGGTCATCCCTGGTCCCGCGCCAGCGCCAGCGCGCGGGTGTAGACGAGGCGCCGCGGCTGACCGGTCTCGTCGGACACGAGGCTGGCGGCATCCTTGATCGAATGCCGCTCCAGCGCCGCCAGGATCAGGGCGTCGAGGGCGGCATCCGAATCCGCGCTGCGCTCCGGCGCCGTCGCCGCACCGATGATCACCACGATCTCCCCCTTCGGCGGTCCCTCCTGGGCGAAGCGCGCGCTCAGGCTGCCCAACGTATCGCGCCGGATGGTTTCGTAGAGCTTGGTCAGCTCGCGGGTCACGGCCGCCGGCCGCTCCGGACCGAGCACCGCGGCGGCGTCGGCCAGCATGTCGGGCAGGCGATGCGGCGACTCGAACAGGACCAGGGTGCCGGGAACCTGGATCAGCGCCTCTAGGCGGTTGCGCCGCGCTCCGGCCTTCTGCGGCAGGAAGCCCTCGAAGAAGAACCGGTCGGTCGGCAGGCCGGCCGCGACCAGCGCGGTCATCACCGCGGACGGCCCCGGGACGGGCGTGATGGCGATCCCGGCCTCGATGGCGGCCTGGACCAGCTTGTAGCCGGGATCCGAGACGAGCGGCGTCCCGGCATCAGAGACCAGCGCCAGGGCCTCGCCGGCGGTGAGCCGCGCCACCATCCGCTCGCGCACCGCGTCGTTTGAATGCTCGTGATAGGCGAGCAGCGGCGTCGTGATCCCGTAATGCGCCAGCAGGTTCCGGGTGACGCGGGTGTCCTCGGCCAGGACTGCGTCGGCGGCCGCCAGCGTCGCCAGCGCCCGGATGGTGATGTCGCGCAGGTTCCCGATCGGCGTCGCCACGATGTGCAGGCCCGGCGACAGGGGTTCGGTCTCGCTCGCGAGGCCGAAGGCCGTGAAGGTCGTGCTGCGCGGGCGGTCGGGGGCGAGCTTCGGGGACGGAGCTCGGGTCGGGGCGGCGGGCCCCGGGTCGTCGAATCTGCGGGTCATCACCGGCGATCTTGCCACACTGGTCGCCTCTCGTCGCGGCGAGGCCGCGTGGCCGGGGGGCAAGTCCCCGCCGCCGCGTTTACATTTGAGTATCCGCCGGTCAGGCTGCGGAGCCTGCCCGAAGGAGTACGCGCCATGGCGCGCCCGACAAGCGCGCGGGACCGTCTCGTGCGTGTCACCGCCCAGACCGCCGCGCTCTGCGCGATCCTGCTCACGCTCGGCGGTTGCGTCGGCAGCGACCTCGCGCGACGCGTGACCGGGCCGCAGGCCGAGCTGTCACCGCCGGCCGCCGTGCCGGATGCACCGGGCACCGCGCCCGCGGCGCCGATGCCGGCCGCGGGCGGCAGCGGGCGCATCGGGGCGGGCTCGGTGAAGGTCGCCCTGGTGCTGCCGCTGACCGGCCAGGGATCGACCGTGGGGGCCGCCATGCGCAACGCCGCGCAGCTCGCCTACGACGAGGCCCAGCAGCCCGACCTGACGCTCATCGTCGAGGACGACCGGGGCAGTCCGGACGGCGCCCGGGAGGCGACCCAGGAGGCGCTGCGGCAGGGCGCCGAGATCGTCCTCGGCCCGCTCTTCGCCGGCAGCGTCCAGGCCGCCGCGGCCGTCGCCAGGACCGCCGGCAAGCCGGTGATCGGCTTCTCCACGGACGCGACCGTGGCGAACCAGGGCGTCTACCTGCTGAGCTTCCTGCCGCAGCCGGAGGTGGACCGCGTGGTCGAGGACGCGGTCGCGGGCGGAAAGAGGTCCTTCGCGGCGCTGATCCCCGAGACCGCCTACGGCAACGCCGTCGAGGCGGCGTTCCGGGAGGTCGTCGCCCGCAAGGGCGCGCGCGTCGCCGCCGTGGAGCGATACCCGGCCGGCGCGCCCGGCCCGGCGGTCGAGCGGCTCGCGCGGGTGATCGCCGGGCCCGGTGCCACCGCCGACGCGCTGTTCATCCCCGAGACCGCGGACGCGATGCCCGCCGTGGCGGCCGCGCTGACGAAGGCGGGCTTCTCGCCGGCACGGGTGCGCCCCCTCGGCACCGCCCTCTGGAACGAGCCGTCACTGTTCGCGCTGCCGGCCCTCCAGGGTGGCCGCTTCGCCGCGCCGGACCGCGTCGGCTTCTCGAATTTCAGCGCGCGCTACCAGGCCCGGTTCGGCGCCGTCCCGCCGCGGGTGGCCTCGCTCGCCTACGACGCGGTGCTGCTCGCGGCGGCCCTGTCGCGGCGCTACGGCTCGCAGCGCTTCGCCGAGGCCACCCTGACCAACGGCCTGGGCTTCGCCGGCGTCGACGGGACGTTCCGGTTCCGGCCGGACGGTCAGAGCGAGCGGTCCCTCGCGGTCTACGAGATCCGCAACAACGCCGCGACGCCCGTCAGCCCGGCGCCCCGGGTTCTCGCGAAGCCGGCGATCTGATCAGGCGGCGAGCTCCGCGACCAGGGCGTTGAGCACCGGCGCCCCCCGCGCCGTGGCGGCGATGCGGCCGCCCGGCAGCCGCTCGAGCAGGCCGTCCCCGATCAGCATGCCGATGCGGTTGCCGTTCAGGGGCCGGCCCTTGAGCGCCGCGTAGCGGTCGGGATCGATCCCCTCGCGCAGGCGCAGGCCCATCACCAGGAACTCGTCGGCCTGGTCGGCGGCCGAGAGGCTCTCGGTCTCGACGATCCCGTGGCCCTCGGCCTCGACGCGGGCGAGCCACGCCTCGGGCGACCGTTCCGTCACGGTTCCGACCCGGCCCCGGCCCGTCACGAGCCGTCCGTGGGCGCCCGGACCGATGCCGGCATACTCGCCGTAGCGCCAGTAGAGCAGGTTGTGCCGCGATTCCGCCCCGGGCCGCGCGTGATTCGAGATCTCGTAGGCCGGGAGGCCGGCCTTCGCGCAGAGCTCCTGGGTGACGTCGTAGAGGGCGCGACCGACCTCGTCGTCCGGCGTCATCAGCTTGCCGGCGGCGGCGAGCCCGTGGAACGGCGTCCCGGGCTCGATGGTGAGTTGGTAGAGCGAGAGGTGCTCGGCGGCCCGCGCGAGCGCGTCGCTAAGCTCCGCCCGCCACAGGTCCGGCGTCTGTCCGGGCCGCGCGTAGATCAGATCGAAGGAGGTCCGCGCGAAGGCCGACTGCGCCAGGGCGATCGCGCCGAGCGCCTGCGCGGTGTCGTGCAGGCGCCCGAGGGTCCGCAGCGAGGCGTCGTCGAGGGCCTGGATCCCGAGCGACACCCGGTTGATCCCGGCGGCGCGGTAGCCCTGGAAGCGGCCCGCCTCGACGCTCGACGGGTTGGCCTCGAGGGTCACCTCCGCGTCCGGCGCGACCGCCCAATGCTCCGCCACCGCGTCGAGCAGGCCGGCCACGGTCGCGGGCTGCATCAGCGAGGGCGTGCCACCGCCGAGGAAGATGCTGGTCACGGTCCGGCCCGGCGTGCGGGCGGCGATGTGGGCGATCTCGGCGCGGAAGGCTGCCAGGAAGCGCGGCTCGTCCACGCCCGCGTGGCGGACGTGGCTGTTGAAGTCGCAGTACGGGCACTTCGCGGCGCAGAAGGGCCAGTGCAGGTAGATCCCGAAGCCCGCGTCGCGGGTCGGATGGTCCGGGCCGATCGATGACATGATGGCGGGCATGTGAGCGCCCGCGCGCCGTTTGGCAATCAGGCGCCGGGCGCGAGGCAGGCGCGGCTCAGCTCGACGAAGGCCCGCGCCCGGTGCGACAGGCCCCGCCCCTGCTGCCAGTCGACCCCGTGCTTCTCCTCGGCGCTCATCTCGCCGAAGGTGCGGTCGTGGCCGTCCGGCCGGAAGATCGGGTCGTAGCCGAAGCCTGCGGAGCCCTTCGCGGCGACGAGGTCGCCGAAGACCCGTCCCTCGAACAGCTCGGTGTGCCCGTCCGGCCAAGCCAGCACGAGGGCGGACACGAAGTGCGCCCGGCGCTCGGCGGCCCCGCGCCGGTCGAGTTCGGCGAAGATCCGCGCCATCGCGCCGGTGAAGTCCTTGGTCGCGCCGGCCCAGCGGGCCGAGAAGATGCCCGGCGCGCCGTCCAGGGCGTCGACGCACAGGCCGGAATCGTCCGCGAAGGCCGGCAGCCCGGTGGCGTCGGCCGCCGCCCGCGCCTTGATCGCCGCGTTCTCGGCGAACATCGTGCCGGTCTCGTCGGGCTCGGGCAGGCCGAGCTCGCCCGCCGACACCGCCTCGATCCCGAACGGCGCGAGCAGGTCGCGCATCTCGGCGAGCTTGCCGGCATTGTGCGTGGCGATGACCACCTTCCCGGTCAGACGGCGGCTCACGCGAGGGCCTCCTTCTGCAGGGCGACCAGCCGCTCGGTGCCGGCGCGGGCGAGGCCGAGGAGCTCGAGAAGCTGCTCCTGCGTGAAGGGCTCCATCTCGGCGGTGCCCTGCACCTCGACGATGCCGCCCCGGCCGGTGAGGACGAAGTTGGCGTCGGTCTCGGCCGCCGAATCCTCGGCGTAGTCGAGGTCGAGGACCGGCATGCCCTTGTAGAGGCCGCACGAGACGGCGGCGACGTGGTCGCGCAGCGGGTCGACGGAGATGATCGAGCGGGTCCGCATCCAGGCGAAGCAGTCGTGCAGCGCCACCCAGGCGCCCGTGATCGCGGCGGTGCGGGTGCCGCCGTCGGCCTGGATCACGTCGCAATCGATCGTGATCTGGCGCTCGCCCATGGCCGGGAGGTTGGTGACGGCGCGCAGCGACCGGCCGATCAGCCGCTGGATCTCCTGCGTCCGCCCCGAAGGCTTCCCGGAACCGACCTCGCGGCGGGTGCGTTCGTGCGTCGCACGCGGCAGCATGGCGTACTCGGCCGTGACCCAGCCCTTGCCGGAACCGCGCAGCCACGGCGGCGCGCGCTCTTCCAGCGACGCGGTGCAGAGCACCCGGGTGTTGCCGAAGCTGACGAGGCAGGAGCCCTCGGCGTAGCGCGAGACCGCGCGCTCCAGGCTCACGGGCCGCAACTCGTCGGCGGCACGCTTGGAAGGCCGCATCGCGGGCCCCTTCTGTCGAGAGTGTCGAGGGCCGGGCTCTTAGGCCGCCGCGCCACCGCGGGCAAGCATCGCCGTACGGATTGATCCGCGCGGGACGGTTGGACATGATCGGACCACAGGATGACCCCGTGACACACCCCAGTTCCAACTTCTCTAACGGCCAAGCGATGCAGGCGCTCGCCGCCCTCAACGAGCGTGCCCGGGAGATCTTCCGGCAGATCGTGGAGAGCTACCTCACGACCGGCGAGCCGGTCGGTTCCCGGAATCTCGCGCGCATCCTCCCGATGGCGCTGTCGCCGGCCTCGATCCGCAACGTCATGGCGGATCTGGAGCATTCCGGACTCATCTTCGCGCCGCACACCTCCGCCGGCCGCCTGCCGACGGAGCTCGGCCTGCGCTTCTTCGTGGACGCGATGCTCGAGCTCGGCGACGTCAGCCAGGACGAGCAGGCGCGCATCGAGGCGCAGATGCGCGCCGCCGCCTCGGGTCACACCTTCGACTCGGCCCTGGCCGAAGCCTCGACCATGCTGTCCGGCGTCTCCCGGGGCGCCGGGGTCGTCCTGACCACCAAGGCGAACGTCAACCTGAAGCACATCGAGTTCGTGCGCCTCGATCCCGCCCGCGCCCTCGTCATCCTCGTCTCGGACGACGGCTCGGTGGAGAACCGCCTCGTGGACCTGCCGGCGGGCCTGCCGGCCGGGGCCCTCCAAGAGGCGACGAACTTCCTCAACGCGCGCCTGCAGGGCCGCACCCTCGGCACGCTGCGCGCCGAGATCGAGGCCGGCCGCAAGGCGATGAAGCGGGAGCTCGACGCGATCACCGAGCGCCTCGTCGATGCCGGGCTCGCCACGCCGGTCGGCCCCACGGAGGCCCGCCAGCTGATCGTGCGCGGGCAGGCGAACCTGCTCGACGACCTGCGCGCGGTCGAGGATCTCGAGCGGATCCGCCTTCTGTTCAACGATCTGGAGACCCAGAAGGACGTGATCGACCTCCTGTCCCGCGCCGAGGGCGGCGAGGGCGTGCGGATCTTCATCGGCTCGGAGAACAAGCTGTTCTCGCTCTCCGGATCCTCGCTGATCGCGGCGCCGTTCCGCGACGGCTCGCAGAAGATCGTGGGCGTCGTCGGCGTGATCGGTCCGACCCGGCTGAACTACGCGCGGATCGTGCCGATGGTCGACTACACGGCGCGCGTGGTGTCGAAACTCCTGGACGGCGGACGATAGAGGGCACCGGGCAGAGGATCCGCCCGGCCCACCGATCTTCCTGTGATTGCCCGCTCAGGCCGGGATCACGTCCACGATCTCGTAGGTGTCGGGATCGATGATCACGATGTCGTCGCGGACCAGGACGAAGTCGTAGCCCTCGTATTCCGGCACCAGCTCGATGATCGCCGGCGGCAGCCTGTGGAGCCTGACCGAGCGGGGGATCGCGGTGCCGATCGCCAAGCCGAAAGCCACGTCCCGGAGCGGCGAGACGCCCAGACGCGTGATCGAGCTGCGGAACTCGGTCCGCTGACGGGTGTCGAGGCGGCCGACAGCGCCGCGGACGGCGCCGCGGTCGCGGGCACCGGCACGGCCGTCCCGTTCGCCGGCCGGACCGCGACCGCCGCGCTCGGGACCGGCCGCGTCGCGGTTGCCCCGCTCGGGTCCGGCACCCGGCTCGCGGCCACCCCGATCGCCGGCACCGCGTTCACCCGCACCGCGTTCACCCGCACCGCGTTCACCCGCACCGCGTTCACCCGCACCGCGTTCACCCGCACCGCGTTCGCCCGCACCGCGTTCGCCCGCACCGCGTTCGCCCGCACCTGGATTCGCGGCCGCGCCGCCCCGGTCCGCCGGTCCGTTGCGCTCGGCCGCGCCGCCCGGGCGACCCGGTCCCTCGGCGCCGCGCGGCCCACCCTCGGCACCGCCGGGACCGCGCACCGCCCCGCCTTCGGGCGCGCCGCCCCGCATCCCGCCGCCGGCGCCGCCAGCAGGGCCGCCGGCCGGGCCGCCGCCGGACGGACCCGCGCCCGCGCCGGCCCCACCACCCGGACCGCCGGCGCCGCCGCCCGCACCACCGGGTCCGGCCCCGCCGCCGCCCGGTCCGCCCTGCGCGAACGCCGTCGCCGCTCCGGCGACGACGATGGCGGCCGCGACCGCGTCTCTCAGAACTCGCTTCATGGCTTCTTCCTCCTGTGGTGGTCGGAACGCCATCGACGCCCACGCCGGCCCGCAACGGGGCCCCGGGCCGAACCGTTCCCTCCCGCGGCACCGTGGACGCGCGGCCGGTGACACCGCCCTGCGCTGTCCTCGGCTAAGTCGGATCACGGTCTTGCGATCAGGCGCGTCACCTGTAACGTCGCGCCGCACCAAGAAGAGACCGGCCTCGGCCGGCACCAAGATTGATCGACGGAGACGCCATGTCCGCCTCGCGCGACGATACGATCGGTATCGCACCGAGCGACCTCGATGATGCCGCGGACCGCAAGCGCCGGATCTGGGCGATCGTCGGCTCGTCGTCGGGCAATCTCGTCGAGTGGTACGATTTCTACTGCTACGCGTTCTTCGCGCTCTATTTCGCGCCGGCCTTCTTCCCGAAGGGCGATTCGACCAGTCAGCTCCTGCAGACCGCCGGCATCTTCGCGGTGGGCTTCTTCATGCGGCCGATCGGCGGCTGGCTGTTCGGGCGCATCGCCGACCGCGTCGGCCGTCGGACCTCGATGGTCATCTCGGTGCTGATGATGTGCTTCGGCTCGCTGCTGATCGGCATCCTGCCGACCTACGAGCATGTCGGCACGCTGGCGCCCGTGCTGCTGCTGCTCGCGCGCATGCTCCAGGGCCTGTCGGTCGGCGGCGAGTACGGCACCTCGGCGACCTACATGAGCGAGGTGGCGATCAAGGGGCGGCGCGGCTTCTTCGCCTCGTTCCAGTACGTGACGCTGATCGGCGGCCAGCTCCTCGCCTCGCTGGTCCTGGTGCTGCTGCAGACGGTGATGACCGGTCCGGAACTCACCGCCTGGGGCTGGCGCATCCCGTTCTTCATCGGCGCCGCGCTGGCGGTCGTCGCGCTCTATCTCCGGCGCTCCCTGGCCGAGACGAAGGACAGCAGCGACAAGGAGACCGCCGGCACCTTCGCCGCGCTGGCCAAGCACTGGCGGGCGTTCCTGGTCGTGGTCGCCTACACGGCCGGCGGCTCCCTGAGCTTCTACACGTTCACGACGTACATGCAGAAGTACCTCGTCAACACCGCCGGCATGCCGAAGACCTCGGCGTCGCAGACGATGACGGTTGTGCTGTTCGTCTACATGATCATCCAGCCGATCTTCGGCGCGCTCTCCGACAAGATCGGCCGCAAGGCGAACATGCTGCTCTACAGCGGCCTCGGCACGCTCATGGTGGTGCCGCTGATGACGGCCCTCGGCACCAACAAGGACCCCTACCTCGCCTTCGCGCTGATCACCCTCGGGCTCGCCGTGGTGTCGTTCTACACGGGCATCAGCGGCATCGTGAAAGCCGAGCTGTTCCCCACCAACGTCCGGGCGCTCGGGGTCGGCCTCTCCTACGCGATCGCCAACGCCACCTTCGGCGGCACCGCCGAGTTCGTCGCCCTGTGGTTCAAGGACGCCGGCATGGAGAGCACGTTCTTCTGGTACGTGACCGTCCTGATGGCGATCGCCTTCGTGGCCTCGCTGATCATGCCGAACCCCAAGGTCCACGGCTATCTCGACGGCGCGGGCACCGTCGAGGAGGCGCTGGGGAAGAAGCCGCGCCTCGCCCACGCCTGATCGGCCGTCCGGCTGGACCGGGCCGGACTTTCAAGCTGATATGCCTCCCGCCGGGCGCGCCAGACGCCCGCGGGAGGACGCCATGTCGAGGAACGCCGCCGCCGGGGCGCTGGCCCTGCTCTGTCTCGCCATTGCATCCCCGTCCGGGGCCGCCGAGCCGGGTGCCGCCGACGGGCCGTTCAGGCCGACGCAGCCCGCGGGCTACTTCTTTGTCGGCGGCCGCTACGCCACCGCGGGCGGCAAGACGACGGCGTCCGGCCAGATGTTCGTGGAGTACCGCGTTCCGGAGCGGGTGACGCAGCCCTACCCGATCGTCCTGGTGCACGGCACCGCCCAGACCGGGACCAACTTCCTCGGGACGCCCGACGGCCGGCCGGGCTGGGCCGACCGCTTCGCCGCGCAGGGCTTCGCGTTCTACGTCGTCGACCAAGTCGGTCGCGGCCGCTCGGGCGGCGACCCGGACACCTACGGCCCCTACGCCCGCCTGCCCGCCGAGGATCTGGAGACGGTGTTCACCGGGCAGGAGCGGTCCGCGCTCTACCCGCAGGCGAAGCTCCACACGCAGTGGCCGGGCGGCGCCGGGATCCGCGGCAACGCCGCCTTCGATCAGTTCTACCTCTCCCAGGTGCCCTACATCGCCAGCGCGCTGCGGAGCGAGGAGCTGGTCGACCCGGCGCTGATCGCCCTGCTGGAGAAGATCGGCCCGGCGATCCTGCTGACGCACTCGCAGGCGGGCGTCTTCGGCTGGGCGGTCTCCGATCAGCGGCCCGACCTCGTGAAGGCGCACGTCGCCGTCGAGCCGAACGGGCCGACCTTCTACGACATCCGCTTCAAGGGCGGCGCGGACTGGTACGAGCGCGTCGGCGAGGCCCGGGCGCGGCCCTACGGCATCACCCGGGTGCCGCTGCACTTCGAGCCGCCGGTGAGCGGCCCGGCGGACCTGACGGTGGTCCAGGCGGAGAGCGCCGCCGCGCCCGACCGGATCCGCTGCTGGCTCCAGGCCGAGCCCGCGCGCCAACTGCCGAACCTCGCCCGGGTGCCGGCGGTGATCGTGACCGCCGAGGCGTCGTTCCGGGCGACGATGGACGATTGCACGGCGGCCTTCCTGACTCAGGCGGGCGCGAAGCCGGACCGGCTGGCGCTCGCCGAGCACGGCATCCGCGGAAACGGCCACATGATGATGCTGGAATCGAACAGCGACGCCGTGGCGGACGCGATCGCCGGGTGGATCCGGAACCGGGTCCAGGGCCCGGTCCAGGGCCAAGTCGAAGCGCCGGCCCGGCCTTAACCCGCCGCTTACCCTGTCGGGCGAGGGTGCCCCCGTCATCCGACGAGGGACTGCATGACCGACATGACCGACACCGTGGGCGTCGCGGGCGACCGCATCCGCTCGATCATCGAGCGCGTGGAACGGCTGGAGGAGGAGATCAAGGACCTGATGGAGGCCAAGAAGGAGGTCTTCGCCGAGGCCAAGGGCGAGGGTCTCGACGTGAAGGTGCTCAAGGAGATCCTGAAGATCCGCAAGCAGGACAAGGACGAGCGCGACGAGCAGGAAACGCTGCTCGACGTCTACCTGCGCGCCATGGACGCGCCGTCGCCGGCCCCGATCGCCGCGGCGGCCTGACAGGCTCGACCGGGTGCGGCGCCGGGCGCCGCACCTCCTGTCCCGACCCCGAGGCTACGCCGCGAGATAGGCGGCGATGTTGCGCCGGATCCGCTCCAGGGGCTCCTCGGCCGGGTCCGGCAGGACGAAGCGCTTGCCCGTGATCGTCTCGTAGGCGCGGATGTAGACCGCCGCGGTCTCCAGGACGACCTCGGCGGGGATCTCCGGAATGGCGTCCTTGTACGGGTCGCAGCGGGCGACGACCCAGTTGCGCACGAAGTCCTTGTCGAAGCTCTCCGGGGCCGAACCCGCGGCGAAGCGCTCGGGATAGCTCTGCGCGAACCAGTACCGGCTGCTGTCCGGCGTGTGGATCTCGTCGGCGAGGACGATCCGGCCCTCGGGATCCGTGCCGAACTCGTACTTCGTGTCGGCCAGGATCAGGCCGCGCTCCGCCGCCAGGGCCGTGCCGCGCGCGAACAGCGCCAGGGCCGCCCCCGACACGGTCTCCCACTGCGCGCGCGTCAGCAACCCGCGCTCGAGGATCTCCGCCTCGGTGAGCGGCTCGTCGTGGCCGCCGTCGAACGCCTTGGTGGTCGGCGTGATGATCGCCTCCGGCAGGCGCTGGTTCGGCCGCATCCCGTCGGGGAAGGTGTGGCCGTACATGTCCCGCTCGCCCGCGCGGTAGCGCGTCAGGATCGAGGTCGACGTGGTGCCCGCGAGGTAGCCGCGCACCACCACCTCCACGGGCAGGATATCCAGGCGCCGGCCGACCACCACGTTGGGATCGGGATAGGCGAGGACGTGGTTCGGGCACAGGTCGGCGGTCTGCTCGAACCAGTACCGGGCGGTCTGGGTCAGGACCTGGCCCTTGAACGGGATCGCCGCGAGCGCCCGGTCGAAGGCGCTGATCCGGTCCGACGTGATGAGGATGCGCCGGCCGTCGGGAAGGTCGTAATTGTCCCGGACCTTGCCGCGGTAGTGCCGGGGCAGCTCGGGCAGGGTCGCGTCGCGCAGGACCTGATGCGCGTGCGGGGCGAGATCTGCCGTGTTCATCGGGCTTTCCGTCAGGCTGAACGGCGACCGCGCCGCCGGACTTCTGTGCGCGGACGGGGCGGGAAATTCCAGTCCCGGCCTCACCGAGGGCGCCCGGTGCCGGCCCTCGCCCTGGTCGCGCCCGACCGGGACCCTACACTTACGCGGGGACCAACGACGGTGGACGACCGGCCGCGCGACGCCGAGCGCTTCTGCCGGACGGCCGAGGCGCGATGAACGAGACACCCCAACCGTCGGTCAGAGATCCGTTCCTGCGCCGGATCGAGACCGTGGCCCTGTTCCGGCTGTCCGACGCGGAGCGCGCCGCCCTCGTCGCGCTCCCGCTGCAGGTCGCCCAGTTCGAGCCCAACCAGGACATCATTCGGGAGGGCGACCGGCCGTCCCGGAGCTTCACGCTGCTCAGCGGTATCGCCTGCACCTACAAGTCGACACGCGCGGGCAAGCGGCAGGTGATGAGCTACCACGTCCCCGGGGACGTGCCGGATTTCCAGAGCCTGTTCCTGGAGGTGCTCGACATCAACATCGCCACGGTGAGCGCCTGCCGCCTCGGCTTCGTTCAGCACGACACGGTCCGGGCGATGCTGCGGGCGCACCCGCGCCTCAACGAGGTGTTCTGGCGCGCGACGCTGATGGACGCCGCCCTGGTCCGGGAATGGATGCTCAACACCGGGCGCCGGGAAGCGTATGCGCGGATGGCCCACCTGTTCTGCGAGCTGATGACCCGCCTCGACGCCGTCGGGCTGGCACCCGACCGGACCTGCGACCTGCCGATGACGCAGCCCGAACTCGCGGATGCCCTCGGGATCACGTCGGTCCACGTCAACCGGACGATCCGCGATCTCAAAGCCGCCGGCCTGATCACGCTCCGGGGTCGCCGCCTCACCGTCCACGACTGGGCCGGGCTGCAGGAAGCGGCCGAATTCGATCCGACCTACCTGCACCTGCGCGACGCGGAGACGCGCTGATTGGGACGCGCGGACGCGCGCGACCTGCAGCCGAGTATTGTCAGAAAATCGAGGATCCTGTCGCCGGCTCTACCGATCCGATGGTCGGGGGCTCAGCGGGATGATGGTGCCCAGGGACGGAGTCGAACCGCCGACACTGCGATTTTCAGTCGCATGCTCTACCAACTGAGCTACCTGGGCGTCGTCCGCGCCGGTGCCGGCCTCGGACGTCGCGGGGTATAGTGAGTGCTTGGCGGCCTGTCCAGCCTCGCGTGACATTGACGGGACCGGAAGGCCGAAAAATTCAGCGCTCCGGATCCGGCGGGGGCGGCGGCGCGTCGGGATCGAGCTCCTCGGGGATCGCGTAGCGCTCGTTGAGCCAGCGCCCCAGATCGACGTCGGCGCAGCGCTGGGAGCAGAACGGCTGGAACTCCGGCGCGGACGGTTTCCGGCAGATCGGACAGGGCGGCGGCCGGCGTTCGCGGTTCATGCGAGGGCGCCCCACCCGGCCCGCACAGGATACCCCTCGCCGTCGAGCAGGCTCAGGGTCTCGTAGAGCGGCAGGCCGACCACGCCGCTGTACGAGCCGACCAGCTTGACCACGAAGGCCCCGGCCAGGCCCTGGATCGCGTAGCCGCCGGCTTTGCCGCGCCACTCGCCCGAGGCCACGTAGCCCTGGATGTCCCGGCCCGAGAGCCGCTTGAACCGGACGCGGCTCTCGACGATCCGCTCGCGGCGCCCGCGGGGCGAGAGCACGCAGACCGCCGTGTAGACCCGGTGCTGCCGGCCCGAGAGCAGGCGCAGGCAATCCGCGGCCTCGTCGGGGATCTCGGCCTTCGGCAGGACGCGCCGCCCGACCGCGACGACCGTGTCGGCCGAGAGAAGCCAGGTCGGCGTCGTCGTGTCCTCCAGGTGGAGCGCCGCCTCGGCGGTGGCGAGCTTCGTCCGCGCGAGGCGACGCGCCAGCTCGCGCGGCGGCTCGGCCTTGCGCGGTGTTTCGTCGATCTCGGCGGGCAGGAGCGCCGCCGGCTCGATCCCGATCTGCTGGAGCAGCGCGAGACGGCGGGGCGAAGCGGACGCGAGCACGAGTCGCGCCGTCGGCTCATGCGTCGCGCCGATCGCTTCAGGTTTGGCGTCCATGATGTCCCGTTCGCACAATCGACCGGAGCCGCGCGACCGGAGCCGTGCGCGCCCTGCGCGGCGGCACTTCGTCGGCCGGGACAGGCTCGATGCGCCTGCCTGATAAGGGAAGGGGTCCGGCTTGTGAACTCGAGCGGGTGCCGACGCCCTGGCGAACGCGCGTGGATTCGCCTGGGCGTCCCACGCGGCCCGGTGCGTCCGCGGGCAGCGTTACTCAGGTCTGGCGGCGCCTCGGCGTGACCGAGGGCGCCGACGAATCCAGCTCAGAGCCCGGCGCGAAAGCGTCCGCAAGAACAGCGCAAGATGTCGAGGCGGCACGTAACCCATCGTTAACCACGATCGACGCAGGATGGCGTCACTCCAATGGGATCGTCATCGATGCTGAACGCTGACCCGCTCGTGCCGCGCCCGAAGCTCGTCAATGCGGCTCTGCTCGCCCGCGCCCTCGACGGGCTCCGGCCGCAGGTCGCCTCGCCGGTCGAGATGTGGCAGCGCCTCACCGATCAGTACGTGGTCGACCTCGACGCGGTCGCGGCGCTCCTGCCCGCCGACGAGCCGGAGACGCGCTGGCTTCCCGCCCGCGACTGAGGCCGGCCCGGACGGCACTGCACCTCTCAAGGGACGCGTCGTGCTGCGCTGGCACATGACGTGCTTCAAGTCTTCAGCAACCGGAGGAAGCGACCAGGCAACGACAACGCGGTGGCTCGCACGCCGGAGCACCCCGCGGACCTTTCGATCACTCGAAGCTGAGGTCCGTCATGTCGGAATTGCTCTCCGTTGCCCTCGTCTGTGCCGGCACGCTGCTGGCCCAGGACTGCTCGCGCGACACCGCCCTCGACGTCATCGTCGCGCCGGCGCACACGCCGATGGAATGCCTGATGCACGCCCAGACGATGGCCGCCCAGGCCGGGTTGCCCGGGGGCAGCGACCGGTACCTCAAGGTCGCCTGCGAGCATCGTCGGAGCGAGTCCGACCCGCGCCCGGTCATTCGCCGCGCCTCGTGACGGCGGGGGTGTGCCGGACGATTCGGCACACCCGAATGTGATCGGCGCGGCGCGTGGTGCATCAAAGTCACGTCACGACAATTCTTGTTCGCATCCGCCTATCGGACAGTTGCCGCCCCCGGGAACGGGACCCATCCTGCACGGCCACGCTGATGCAACCCTCACTCCGGCATCCGCCAACGTTGCCGCCCCGATGGCCCGCGTGCCGGGCAGGGCTCAAGCGAGTGCCTGCCCGATGCTGTACGACGCGTTCGATCTGCAGACCGACATGGCCGCCCAGACCCGGGCGTGGGGGCGGCTGCTGAACGACATCTGGTCGCCCTGGGTCGGGTGGGGCGAGCCGGCGACCTGGATGTCCGCCGGGGCCCGGATGATGATGCGCGCCGGCCTGACCTTCGCGCGGCCGCCCTACGGCATCGAGTCGGTGAATGTCGGGAACCGGAGCGTCCCGGTCTCCGAGGAGGCGGTCGAGGTCACGCCCTTCGCCACGCTGCTCCACTTCAAGAAGGACATCCACACCGAGCAGCCCAAGGTGCTGATGGTGGCGCCGATGTCGGGCCACTTCGCCACGCTGCTCCGCGCCACCGTGCGCACGATGCTGCCCGACCACGACGTCTACATCACCGACTGGCACAACGCCCGGGACGTGCCGCTCTCCGACGGGACCTTCGGCTTCGACGACTACGTGAGCCACCTCATCCAGTTCCTGCGGACCATGGGCGAAGGCGCCCACATGGTGGCGGTGTGCCAGCCCGCCGTGCAGGCCCTGGTAGCCGCCGCCGCGATGGCGCAGTCGAAGGACCCGGCCGCCCCGCGCAGCATGACCCTGATGGCCGGACCGGTGGATTGCCGGATCAACCCGACGGGCGTGAACGAGCTCGCGACCTCCAAGCCGATCGAGTGGTTCGAGAAGAACCTGATCGCCACGGTGCCGTCGCGCCACAAGGGGGCCGGCCGCAAGGTCTATCCGGGTTTCGTGCAGGTCTCGGCCTTCATGGCGATGAACGCCAAGCGCCACGTCCAGGGCCACGCCGACCTGTTCTGGCACATGGCCAACGGCGAGCACGACAAGGCCGAGGCGATCGAGTCCTTCTACGACGAGTATTTCGCCGTGCTCGATCTCGCCGCCGATTTCTACCTGGAGACGGTCAAGACCGTGTTCCAGGACCACGCCCTGGCCCGGAACGCGGTGTCGTATCGGGGCGAGCCGATCGACCTGCGCGCGATCCGCCGCACGGCGCTCATGACGGTCGAGGGTGAGCGGGACGACATCTGCGCCGTCGGCCAGACCATGGCGGCCCACGACCTGTGCTCGGACCTCGCCCCGTACATGCGGACCCATCACCTCCAGGCCGGCGTCGGCCATTACGGCGTCTTCGCCGGCCGGCGCTGGGAGTCGCAGATCTACCCGCAGGTGCGGAACTTCATCCAGGCGCACAACTGACCGCGCCCCGGTCGGGTCGGCGTCGCGCCGATTTGACCCGCCGACCTGCGCGGCCCACCATGCTAGGCACGTGTGACGGGGCCCGCCGGGCGCGGCTCCGTGGGCCACTCCTTCGGCGTGAGGCGGAACGGTCGGCGTGATCGGCAGCAACGGCACCGAGAGCAAGACCCGGGTGGGCGGAGCGGACGCTGCGTCCACGCGGCTCGACCGGCTCGTGGCGCAGGCGCGGGCCGCCGCCCTGTGGGAGCAGGCCTGGCCCGTGCTCTGGCGCGGCATCGGCGTCTTCCTGCTCTTCCTGGTCGTCTCCTGGGCGGGCGTCTGGCTCGACCTCACGCCGCTCTGGCGCCAGATCGGCCTCGGCGCCCTCGCCATCCTGCTCGTTGCCGCGCTCCTGCCGCTGATCCACATCGCCCGGCCGGACCGTCGCCTCGCCCTGGCGCGGCTCGACCGCGAGGCCGCCTCCCGCGATCCGAAGCTGCGGCACGGGCCGGCCTCGGCCGCCCAGGACAGCCTCGCCGTCGGCGCCGCCGATCCGGGGAGCCGGCTGCTGTGGGACCTCCACCAGCGCCGCGCCGCGCAGGCGATCTCGGCCCTGCGGGTCGGCCTGCCGCGGCCGGGCATGACCCGGCACGACCCCTTCGCGCTGCGCGCCGGCCTAGTGGTCGCGGCGGTCGCCAGCCTGTTCGTGGCCGGCCCCGAGTGGCGCCAGCGGATCGGCGCCGCCTTCGACTGGCAGGAGCCGGCGGCGCCCGGCCCGAACTTCCGCGTGGACGGCTGGATCGACCCGCCGCTCTACACGCGGCTTCCGCCGCTGCTGATCGCGATGGACGGGAGCGACCAGCACCTGCGCGCGCCGGTCAACGCGCAGCTGATCGTGCGGATCGCCGGCCAGGGCAAGGCCGCGTCCGAGACGACCCTCACGCCGAATGCCGGCCTCGTCCCGGTGCCGGGCCAGGAGGCGCGCGCCGACCTGCGCGAGGAGCGCTACCGCATCGTCGGCGGCGCCGCGCTGACGATCGTCACCCCGGCGGGCAAGCAGCGTCTCACGGTCGACGCGATCCCCGACCGGCCGCCGGAGGTGACCGCCGTGGGCGGCCCCGAGGTGAACGGGCGCGGCACCTTCAACCTGACCTACCGGGCGAAGGACGATTACGGGATCAGCTCGGCCGAGGCGGTGATCGAGCCGCTGAAATCCGCGCGGGCCCTGGTCCCGGTCCCGCAGATCAACCTGGCGCTGCCGGGCGACGCGAGCGGCGACACCGACACCAAGACCCTCGTGGACCTCACGGACAGCCCGTGGTCCGGCGCGAAGGTCCGCTACCACATCGTCGTCAAGGACGAGGCCGGCCAGGAGGGGCGCACGCCCGACACCGAGATCGTCCTGCCGGCGCGGCCGTTCCGCGAGCCGCTGGCGCGGGCGCTCGCCGAGCAGCGCCGCCGGCTCGTCATCGCGCCCGACACGGATCGCCGCTGGGTCCAGGGGGCGCTGGACGCCCTGCTGGTCGCGCCCGACACGTACACGCCGCAGCCCGCGATCTTCCTCGGCCTGCGGACCGCGACCGAGCGCCTGCGCCGCGCCCGAACGGATGCCGACCTCGTCGCGGTGGCCGACCTCCTCTGGGAGATGGCTCTCAAGATCGAGGACGGCGACCTGTCGGACGCCGAGAAGCAGCTCCGCCAGGCCCAGGACCGGCTGAAGGAGGCGATCGAGCGCAACGCGCCCGACGACGAGATCAAGCGCCTGACGCAGGACCTGAAGCAGGCGCTCGACAAGTTCCTGTCCGAGATGGCGCAGAAGCAGGGCCGCGAGCCCCGCGAGCAGAGCGAGCGCGGCCAGAGCAACGGGCAGACCAAGACCGTCACGCCGGAGGATCTCGACAAGATGATCCAGGACATGGCGGAGGCGATGAAGCGCGGCGACACCGCCGAGGCGCAACGCCTGATGGAGCAGCTGCGCAACATCCTGGAGAATCTCCAGACCGCCGAGCGCGGCGGACGCTCCGATCAGGCGTCCCGCGAGATGCAGAAGCAGATGCGCGATCTCGACGCGATGTCGCGCGAGCAGCAGGGCCTGCGCGACGAGACCTTCAAGGACGGCGAGGAGCAGCGCGACGGCCAGCGCCCGCAGAACCGCGGCCAGCCGCAGCAGGGACAGCGCGGCCAGCAGGGCCAGGGGCAGCAGGGCCAGCGCCAGCAGGGTCAGAAGGGTCAGCAGGGGCAAGGCCAGCAGGGTCAGGGCCAACAGGGCCAGAAGGGTCAGGGGCAGCAGGGCGAGGGCCAGCAGGGCGGCGTCGGCGAGCGCCAGCAGGCGCTCCGGCAGCGGCTGGAGGACCTTCAGAAGCGCATGAAGGAGAACGGCATGCGCGGCGAGCAGGGCCTCTCCGACGCCGAGGACGCCATGCGCGAGGCCGAGAACGCGCTGAAGGACGGCGATTCGGACGGCGCGGTCGACGCGCAGGGCCGCGCCCTCGACGGCCTCAAGCGCGGCGCCGACGGCATGGCCCAGCAGATGCAGGAGATGGCCGAGGGCCAGGGCGAGGGCCAGCAGGAGGGCGGCCAGCAGCCGGGCCAGCAGGGTCAGGCCGGCGCGCGCGACGACGATCCCCTCGGGCGCCCGACCCGCGGCCGCGACATGAGCGACGGGCGGGTCCGCGTCCCCACGGCCGACGAATCCGCGGTCCAGCGCGCCCGGCGCATCATGGAGGAGCTGCGGCGCAAGCTCGGCGACCCGAGTCGCCCCCGCGAGGAACTCGACTATTTCGAGCGCCTGCTCCGCCGCAACTGAGCGCCCGACACCTCAACGACGCGCCGAGCCGCATCGCGGCTTGCGCCCCACCCGGATCCCCGACCGCATGTCGTCCAACACCCTCGTCCTGATCGCCTGCCTCGCCGTCGCCGCGGTCCTGGTCGCGGGCCTCGCCAACATGATGCGCGGCGGCAGCGTGAACCTCTCGCAGAAGCTGATGCGCCTCCGGGTGCTCCTGCAGTTCGTCGCGATCGTGATCATCATGGGCGTCGTCTGGTGGCGCTCGGCGTGACGTCGTCGGGCCGGGTGTGACCGCGCCGCCGCACCGAACACCTTTCGATCCGGTGAAGGATGAATAGGCCGCCCCGCCGCGCGGGCCTCTGCTACGCTCGGTAGAAGCAAATCGCTGCGCCTAACCGGCCGAGCCCGCATGACTGCCCCTTCCCGCCTCCGTCTGTTCGGCCTTCTGACCGGGGCGGCGATTCTGCCGGCTTCGGCCGCCGACCTCGCGCCGCCGCCGCCCGCCGCCTACGCGGCCCCCGTCCAGCCGCTCAGCATCGTGTCGGAGATCCGGATCGGCGGCTCGGTGCAGGATCCCGGGAGCGCCGAGGGCAAGCTCCCCGGCTTCAGCAAGGCGAACGTCAACGGCGAGATCCTGTTCGCCAAGCCGCGCATCAGCGACGATCCGTTCTGGCAGGCCTTCGTGCCGCGGCCGACCGTCGGCGGCAGCTACAACACCGGCGGCCGGACCAGCTACGCCTATCTCGGCGCGACCTGGACGCTCGAGATCTTCCCCGAGACCTTCAACCGCCGCGTGTTCCTCGACGGGTTCTTCGGCGGCGTGGCCCATAACGGCTGGACCGGCCCGAAGGCCGAGACGCCCTACGGCTTCAACACCCTCGGCTGCTCGCCGATGTTCCGCGAGGCGGCCGCCCTGGGCTTCCGCCTGACGGAGCACTGGAGCATCATGGCGACGGTCGAGCACATGTCGAATGCCGGGCTCTGCGCCAACAACCGCGGCCTGACCAATTTCGGCGGCAAGATCGGCTACACGTTCTGAGGCACGCCACCCCGTGGTCAAGCTCAACCGCATCTACACGAGGACCGGCGACAAGGGGACGACCGCGCTAGCGGACGGGCAGCGGCGCTCGAAGGCGGACCTGCGGGTCGAGACCTACGGCACCGTCGATGAGACCAATGCCTGCATCGGCATGGCGCGCCTGCACACGCAGGGCCCCCTCGACGGGATGCTGGGGGCGATCCAGAACGACCTGTTCGACCTCGGCGCCGACCTCGCGACGCCGCCGACCCCCGAGCCCCTCCCCTACGAGCCGCTGCGGATCGTGGCGAGCCAGGTCGACCGGCTGGAGCGCGACATCGACGCGCTCAACGCCGCGATCCCGCCGCTGAAATCCTTCGTGCTGCCCGGCGGCTCGCCGGCTGCCGCGGCCCTGCACCTCGCCCGGACCGTCTGCCGGCGCGCCGAGCGGCTCGCGGTGAGCCTCGCGGCGCGGGAGGACGAGACGGTCTCGTCCGAGGCGCTGCGCTACCTCAACCGCCTGTCGGACTTCCTGTTCGTGGCGAGCCGGGCGGCGAACGGCGACGGGGCCGACGACGTGCTCTGGGTGCCCGGCGCCAATCGCTGAGCCGGCATCGCGGTTTTCGCGGGGCCGCCACGGCGCCGCGTTGACAAGGCGGAAATGTGGCCGTTACGGTCCGGCGCCTTGCGTGCCCCGGCCACGCTGCGCCTCGCGCGCCCGTGGGAGTGGCCTGCACGACGACAAGAATCCTCCGGGGAAGGATCGTGACCGCCATGAAGGTGCTGGTGCCCGTCAAGCGGGTGGTGGACTACAACGTCAAGATTCGCGTGAAGGCCGACGGCTCCGGCGTCGAGCTCGCCAACGTCAAGATGTCCATGAACCCCTTCGACGAGATCGCCGTCGAGGAGGCGATCCGCCTGAAGGAGAAGGGCAAGGTCACCGAGATCGTGGCCGTGTCGATCGGCCCGCAGCAGGCGCAGGAGACGCTGCGCACGGCACTCGCCATGGGCGCCGACCGGGCGATCCTGGTGAAGACCGACGTGAACTGCGAGCCGCTCGCCGTCGCGAAGCTCCTGAAGGCCGTCGTCGAGAAGGAGAGGCCGGAGCTCGTCATCCTCGGCAAGCAGGCGATCGACGACGACTCGAACCAGACCGGCCAGATGCTCGCCGCCCTGCTCGGCTGGCCTCAGGGCACCTTCGCGTACAAGATCGAGCCCGGCGAGGGCAGCCTCGACGTCACCCGCGAGGTCGATGGCGGCCTGCAGACCGTGAGCCTCAAGCTGCCGGCCATCGTGACGACGGACCTCCGCCTCAACGAGCCGCGCTACGCGTCGCTGCCCAACATCATGAAGGCCAAGAAGAAGCCCCTGGAGGAGCTGGCACCCGACGCGCTCGGCGTCGACGTCACGCCGCGGCTCACGGTGCTGAAGACCGCCGAACCGCCGGGCCGCTCGGCCGGCGTCAAGGTCGCCTCCGCGGCCGAGCTCGTCCAGAAGCTCAAGGTCGAAGCCGGCGTCATCTGATCCGAGGCGGGGCTCCCGGTCGACGGTCGAGCCCCGCGCCACCACCTTCGAGGGCACCAGCAGACCATGACGACACTTCTCTTCGTCGAGCACGGCAACGGCCAGATCAAGGACAGCACGCTGAAGGCGCTCGCCGCCGCCAAGGAGATCGGCGCGCCGGTCCACGCCCTCGTGCTGGGCACCGGCTCCAAGGCCGTGGCCGAGACCGCGGGCAAGCTCGACGGCGTCGAGAAGGTCCTGAACGCCGAGGACGGCGTCTACGACCACGATCTCGCCGAGCCGGTCTCGGCGCTCATCGCCGCCATCGCCGAGCCCTACGACACGATCATCGCCTCGGCCTCGACCACGGGCAAGAACGTGCTGCCGCGCGTGGCCGCCCTGCTCGACGTCGCGCAGGTGTCCGACATCATCAAGGTGGTCTCGCCCGACACGTTCGAGCGGCCGATCTACGCCGGCAACGCCATCCAGACCGTGCAGGCGCCCGCCGGCAAGAAGGTGATCACCGTGCGCACGGCGGCCTTCAAGGCGGCCGAAGAGGGCGGCGCCCCGGCGCCGGTGGAGGCCGTCTCGGCGGCCGCGCCTGAGGCGGGCGGCTCGAGCTTCAAGGGCGAGGAGATCGCCAAGTCCGACCGGCCGGAATTGGCCTCGGCGCGGATCATCGTCTCCGGCGGCCGCTCGCTCGGATCCTCGGACAAGTTCCACGAGCTGATCGAGCCGCTGGCCGACTCGCTGGGCGCCGCCGTCGGCGCCTCGCGCGCCGCCGTGGACGCGGGCTACGCGCCGAACGACTGGCAGGTGGGGCAGACCGGCAAGGTCGTGGCGCCGGACCTCTACGTCGCGGTGGGGATCTCGGGCGCGATCCAGCACCTCGCCGGCATGAAGGACTCGAAGGTCATCGTCGCCATCAACAAGGATGAGGACGCGCCGATCTTCCAGGTGGCCGATTACGGCCTCGTCGGCGACCTGTTCCAGGTCGTTCCCGAGCTGCAATCCGAGATCGGCAAAGCCAAGGGCCAGTAACGGCACCGGATCTGGCAACCCGCGAGCATTGTCGCAGAACGCGGCTTCACGGGTTCCTTCCGGATCGAGGATTGGTCTAGAAGGCAGCAGCGGCGAGACTTCGCGCGGTGCCGTCGCGTCCGTGCCGTCCAGAGAGCTGGGCGGCAGCGCTGCGGCATCCGCCTTGGGGGCACAGGTCGGCACATGCATATGGAGATCAAGCGGGTCGGCATCGTCGGCGCGGGCCAGATGGGCAGCGGCATCGCGCAAGTCTGCGCCACCGCCGGCTTCGAGGTTCTGCTGAACGACCGCGATCCCGCCCGGCTCGAGAACGGGCTGTCGGTGATCGAGGGCAGCCTCGCGCGCCTCGTCTCGAAGGGCACGCTCACCGAAGGCGACAGCGGCGAGGCCCGCTCGCGCATCGTCCCCGCCCGCGACTTCGCTGCCCTCGGCCCGTGCGATCTCGTCATCGAGGCGGCGACCGAGAACGAGGCGACGAAGCGCGAGATCTTCACCACGCTCTGCGGGTCGCTGCGGCCGGAGACCCTCGTGGCGACCAACACGTCGTCGATCTCCATCACCCGGCTGGCGGCGGCGACCGACCGGCCGGAGAAGTTCATCGGCATCCACTTCATGAACCCGGTGCCGGTGATGCAGCTCGTCGAGCTGATCCGCGGCATCGCGACCGAGGACACGACCTACGAGTCGGCCAAGGCGTTCATCGCGAAACTCGGCAAGACGTCGACGATGTCGGAGGATTTCCCGGCCTTCATCGTCAACCGGATCCTGCTGCCGATGATCAACGAGGCGATCTACACGCTCTACGAGGGCGTCGGATCGGTCGAGTCGATCGACACCGCCATGAAGCTCGGCGCGAACCACCCGATGGGCCCGCTGCAGCTGGCCGACTTCATCGGCCTCGATACCTGCCTGTCGGTCATGCAGGTTCTCTACGAGGGCCTCGCCGATTCGAAGTACCGGCCCTGCCCGCTCCTCGTGAAGTACGTCGAGGCCGGCTGGCTCGGCCGGAAGGCCAAGCGCGGCTTCTACGATTACCGCGGCCCGACGCCGATCCCGACCCGCTGAGAGGGTCGGCCGCGGGACGGCGCATCCCGTCCCGCGCGCGACGCCTTACTTCGGCGCGCCGTTCGCGCCCGGCTGGGCCGGCTGCGGATAGGACGGGTTGCCGCCCGGGACGGCGGTGCTGTTCGACGGCGACGACCCGCCGGACTGGCCGTTGACCGAGCCCGTCACCTCCTTGCGCGACGCGTCCTGGCTCTGGCTGGCGTAGTCCTTCGGCGAGTTCGCGCCGTTCCACGTGAGCAGGCCCACGGTGGCGATCGCCAGCAGGACGAGGCTCGCCACCAAGACCCAGAGCACCGGCTTGCCGCGCTCGCCCTGGCGGCTCTCGTTGGGGTTCAGTCTCTCGGCCATGTGCAAAACCTTCCTCGGCGGGACGCCACACGCCGGAACGGGCGCTGTGCGACACGATCTCGTTACCGGCCGCCAACGCGGGGCCGCCGAGGCAGGTTCCTGACGGGGCCGGCTCAGCGGCCGGTCGTCAGCAGGATCTTGCCGAGATGGGCGCTCGATTCCATCAGCTCGTGCGCCTCCCGCGCCCGCTCGAGCGGGAACGTGGCGTGGGTGACGGAGCGGATGCGTCCGGCCTCGAGTTCGGGCCAGATGTCCCGACGGAGACCGTCGGCGATCGCGGCCTTGTCGGCCTTCCCGCGTGGCCGGAGCGTCGAGCCGGTGAAGGTCAGGCGGTTGCGCATGATCGGCGTGATGTTCAGCCCGTCGACCTTGTAGCCGCCCATCAGCGCGATCATCACCAGCCGCCCGTCCGGTGCCAGCGACTTCAGGTTCCGGGCGAGGTAGCTGGCGCCGATCATGTCGAGGATGACGTCGACGCCGCGCCCGTCGGTGAGGCGCTTCAGTTCCTCGGCGAAGTCGGCCTGCTTGTAGTCGATCGCGGCATCCGCCCCGAGATCCTCGCAGAACCGGCACTTCTCGGCGGAGCCCGCCGTCGCGAAGACCCGGGCGCCGACATGCTTGGCGATCTGGATCGCCGTGGCGCCGATGCCGCTCGACCCGCCGTGGACGAGGAAGCTCTCGCCGCGCGTCAGGCGGCCGCGCTGGACCACGTTGGAGTAGACCGTGAAGAAGGTCTCCGGCAGACCGCCGGCATCGACCAGCGAGACGGCCTTCGGTCGCGGCAGGCAGTGGGCCGCCTCGGCCACGGCGTACTCGGCGTAGCCGCCGCTGATCACCAGGGCGCAGACCTCGTCGCCGGCCGACAGGCCCTCGACCCCGCTGCCGAGCGCGACCACGCGGCCGGCGACTTCGAGGCCGGGAATCTCGGTGGCGCCGGGCGGCGGCGGGTACACCCCGGACCGCTGCGCGACGTCGGGCCGGTTCACCCCGGCCGCCACCACCTCGATCAGGACCTGGCCGGGCCCCGGGCTCGGCACGGGCGCGTTCTCCAGGCTGATCACCTCCGGTCCCCCGGAACCCGCGTAACGGATCTGGCGCATGGTCCCGGGCAGGTCGGTGGTGGCCATCAGCGATTGTCCTCAGCGCGCACGTCGTCTCGGCCGCGCTCACGGTGTCGCGGCCCGGCTCTACTTGCGGCAACGGGCGCGCTTGGCAAGCCGCGTGCCCGTTGCCGGTCCGGGGAGCCGCCTAGCGGGCCGCCGCCTTCACGGCGGCCGGGAGGATGATCGCGCCCTGCGCGAGGCTCTTCGGCCAGACCGCGACCTGCTTGCCGTCCTGCCACTGCGCCATCAGGCCGGTGACGAAGCCCGGCCCGTACTTGATCGAGTGGGTGAATTGGTCGTCCTTGCCGTAGAATTGCGTGCGCCCGACGGTGCCGACCCAGTCGGTCTTCTCCAGGGCGTCGACCAGCTTGTCGGCCTCCGTGGTGCCGGCCCGCTTCACCGCGTCGGCGGCGTAGTAGACCTGATCGTAGGCCATGTACCCGGCGTAGGACGGGTCGCTGCCGAAGCGCTTCTTGAACGCGGCGCTGAAGGCGAGCGACTTGTCGGTGATCGCCGCGCCCGGCACCGCGATGCTCTGGAAGATCACGCCCTGGGTCGCGCCGTTGGTGTTCGACCAGAAGGTCGAGGACGTCGCCTGCGAGTTCATGCCGGTCATGGCGAGCGGCACCTTCTGATTCTGCCACTGCACGGTCGGCTGCACGCCGACATGCGAGATGCCGGTGACGATCAGGTCGGGCTTGGCCGCCTCGATCTTGTTGTAGATCGGCGTGAAGTCGCCCGTGTCCGGCGAGAAGCGGATGTGGTCGACGACCTTCACGCCGATCTCGGGCAGGCACTTCTCGTAACCGACGTCGAGCGGCCGGGTCCAGGCCGCGTCCTCGCTCATGATCGCGGCGGTCTTCACCTTCATCAGGTCAATCAGCATGTCCTTGGTGGAATCGCAGATGGACTGGGCGAGCGCCGCCGAGGTCAGGTAGCCGTGGAAAGTGTACTTGTTGCGCGCGTAGTCCTTGTGGACCGCGGCGCTGATCTCGTTCGAGGCCGCGCCGGGCGTGATCATCGGCGTCTTGAGCCGGGCCGCCCAGGGCATCAGCGCCAACACGACCTCGGAGATGTAGCTGGCGATGACAAGGTTGACTTTGTCCTCGGAGACCGCCCGCTGGAAGGCGCGGACCGCGTCGGAGGCCGAGGACTTGTCGTCGTAGGTGACGACCTGGATCTGGCGGCCGTCGACGCCGCCCTGGGCGTTGATCTCGTCGGCGGCGAGCTGAACGGCCTGCGGGATCGAGGCCCCGACCACCGACTGCGCCTCGGCGATCACCCCGATCCTGATGGGATCCGCGGCCCGCGCCTGCGTCGATCCCAGTAATCCGGCCACTGCGAGCAGGGCCAGGGCCCGGCTCGAGACGCTGCGTTCCATCGGCATGGGCTTCCTCCTGCGGCCCGTGCGGCTTTTGCCGCCGCATCGGGTCCAGGGCAGGATTGTGCAATACGCGGATGCTTGAATACAGTGTGCAGATACGGAAAGCCGTGACAGACGGGCCCTCACCTGTCCGCGCGGCCGAAGATCAGGCTCAGATTGTTGGCGGGCATGGCCACGCGCCGGACCAGGCTGAGCCCGTGCCGGGCCGCTTCCGCCGCGACGGCGTCGAGGTCCCGCACGCCCCAGGCGGGATCCCGCGCGCGTAAGGAGGCGTCGAAGGCGGCGTTGCTCTCCGCGAACGGCCGGTCCGCCTCGCGGAACGGCCCGTACAGGAACAGGACGCCGCCCGCGCTCAGGGCGCGTCCGGCGCCGGCCATCAAGCCCTCGGTGGCGGCCCAGGGCGCGATGTGGATCATGTTGATGCACACGATCCCGTCGACCCGCGCGACGGGCCACGCCGCGGCGGCGGCGTCGAGCGCGAGCGGCGGCCGGATATTGGCGAGCCCGGCCCGGAGCGCGTGCGCGGCGATGCTGCGCCGGGCGGCGGGTTCGGGATCGCTCGGCAGCCAGTCCAGGCCCGGCAGGGCCGCGGCGACGTGGACCGCGTGCTCACCGGAGCCGCTGGCGATCTCCAGAACGGTGCCGCTGTCGGGCAGGATCTCGCGGAGCACGGCCAGGATCGCGTCGCGATTGCGCGCGACGGCCGGCGCCGTCAGGGCCTCGTTGACGTCGACGTCCCAGCCGAGCATGGAGGCCCTCCATCGGTCTGCGCAGTCCGTCGATGGGATGGCGGCCGGACACGTCACGCACCCATATTGCGCGGGCGGACCCGTTGCCATACCGCATTCCACGGGTGTTCCGCCCGTTCGACGCGCTGTTCGCGCCAGCCTCCGCGTCTCTCGCGGTGCGAACCGTCCCGATCGGCCCGGCAGGGTTGAGAGCGCCGCCCCACTTCCGGACTTGCCGTCCTCCGAGACGTCCAGGGATTCGCCCATCGTGCCCGATCCGCAAGCCGCCCGGACACTACCCAAGGTCGCGACCGGCATCACCGGTTTCGACGACCTGACCCATGGCGGTCTCCCGGCCGGGCGGCCGACGCTCATCTGCGGCGCCGCGGGCTGCGGCAAGACGCTGTTCGCCACGACCTTCCTGGTCAACGGCGCGACGCTCTACGGCGAGCCCGGCGTGTTCATGAGCTTCGAGGAGCGGGCCGAGGATCTGGCGGCGAACGTCGCGTCGCTCGGCTACGACCTTGACGGTCTCGTCGCCGCCGGCCATCTCGCCATCGACCACGTGCGCGTGGAGCGGAGCGAGATCGAGGAGACCGGAGAGTACGACCTCGAGGGCCTGTTCATCCGCCTCGGCTTCGCGGTGGACTCGATCGGGGCCGAGCGCGTCGTCCTCGACACGATCGAGACGCTGTTCGCGGGCTTCACCGATCCGACCCTGCTCCGCGCCGAGCTGCGCCGCCTGTTCGGCTGGATCAAGGATCGCGGCCTCACCGCGATCATCACGGGCGAGCGCGGCGACGGGCCGCTCACCCGCCAGGGCCTGGAGGAGTACGTCTCCGACTGCGTCGTGCTGCTCGACAACCGCGTCGAGGACCAGATCACCACGAGACGGTTGCGCGTCGTCAAGTATCGAGGCTCCGCCCACGGCACCAACGAGTACCCGTTCCTTATCGATCACGCGGGGATCAGCGTCCTGCCGGTGACCTCGGCGGATCTCGTCTACGGGGTGCCCGACGGCATCCTCTCGACGGGGATCGCCGGGCTCGACGCCATGCTGGGACCGCGGGGCTTCCATCGCGGCTCCGGGATCCTGATCTCCGGCGAGGCCGGGACCGGGAAGAGCATGCTCGCCGCCTCGATCCTCGACGCGGCCTGCCGGCGCGGCGAGCGCTGCATGGCCTTCGTGTTCGAGGAGAGCGGTGCCCAGATCATCCGCAACGCGCGCTCGATCGGGCTCGACCTCGCCGCGCACGTGGCGAGCGGCCGCCTCCGCTTCGAGGCCGCGCGGCCGAGCCTGTTCGGTCTGGAGACGCATCTCGCGCGGATGCACCGCGACCTCGACCAGTTCCGGCCGGACGTGGTGGTGCTCGACCCGATCTCGGCCCTGCGCGGGTCGTCGGGCGAGCTGCAGGCGACGCTCCTGCGCATGATCGACCTGATCAAGACCCGCGGCATCACGGCGATCTTCACGACCCTCCGCGGCGACGGCTCCCTGATCGAGGACAACGATCTCGGCGTGTCCTCCCTGATGGATGCCTGGATCAAGCTCCAGAACATGGAGGCGAACGGCGAGCGGACGCGGACCCTCTACGTCATCAAGGCGCGGGGTATGAGCCACTCCAACCAGATCCGCGAATTTCTGATGTCGTCGGACGGGATCCAGTTGGTGGATGCCTATATTGGTCCTTCAGGTGTTCTCACCGGCACCGCGCGCCTAGTTCAGGAGGCTCAGGAACGCGCGGCCGCGCAGCAGCACCGGGACGCGACCGAGCGCCGGCTCCGGGATATGGCGCGCCGACGCTCCGCCCTGGAGCGCCAGATCGAGGAGCTCAGGGCCGGTCTCGAGGCGGCCGTGGACGAGGAGGAGAGCCTGCGTGCCGAGGACGCGGCGCGGGGCGTCACGCTCGCGGCGGAGCAGCAGGCGTTGAGCGCACGACGGAGTGCCGCGGAATGAGCGATACGACATCGGACGACCAAGCACCCGAGACGGATCCCGACCGCGATTCCGGCCACTATCACCTGCGCCTCTACGTCGCCGGGCAGACGGCCAAGTCTCTCGCCGCCCTGAGCAACCTGAAGCGGTTCTGCGAGGAGCATCTGGCCGGCCATTACGACATCGAGGTCATCGACCTCATGAAGAACCCGCAGCTCGCCGCCGGCGATCAGATCCTCGCGATCCCGACCCTCGTTCGCCGGCTGCCGTCGCCGCTCAAGCGGATCATCGGCGACCTGTCGAACACCGAGAAGGTTCTGGTCGGCCTCGACATCCGTCCCAAGGCCGACCGGCCTTGAACGCGGCCGCCTCGTCTCCGACGGTCGCGGAGCACGTCCGGTTGCGGCTGTTCGTGGCCGGAACCGCGTCGCGCTCGCTGCGCGCGGTCGAAGTGCTGCGCCGCATCTGCGAAGCCCACTTCCCGGGCCGCTACGAGCTGGAGATCGTCGACATCTATCAGCAACCCGACCTTGCCGAGCGCGACGGGATCCTCGCCGCACCCACGCTCCTGAGACTGGCGCCGGGGCCGGAACGGCGCCTCTCGGGCGACCTCTTAGACGAGGGCCGCGTGCTGCGCAGTCTCGAGATCGCGTCCGCCGCGGAGCCGCTCTGATGGGTGTGGACGCTCTGCTGCCCGGCGAAGAGCCCGGGCTCGACGCCTATCGCGCCCATATCCGTGAGCTCGAGGCCCGGCTGGAGGAGAGCGAGGAGACCCTCGCGGCCATCCGCCGGGGCGATTTCGACGCCGTCGTGGTGGAGGGTCCGAACCACGAGCGTCTCGTCTACACGCTCGAGAACGCGGACCTGCCCTACCGGGCGCTGATCGAGCAGATGCAGGAAGGCGCGTTCACGTTGGCGCTGGACGGGACGCTGCTCTACTGCAACCGGCGGCTGGCCGAGATGCTCGGCGAGCCGCAGGAGCGCCTGACCGGCCGCGCGCTCCGGAATTTCGTCCACGCGGATGTCGACCTCGGGCGCCTGATCCGGCACGCGATGGACGGGCCCGTCCGCGAGGAGATCGCGCTGCACGCGGCGGGATCGGAGAGCGCGACCTTCCTGTCGCTCAGCCGCTTCGCCTGCCAGGGCGATCAGCCGCTCCTCTGCGGGATCCTGACGGATCTGACCGAGCAGCGACGCAATATGCAGGCGTTGGCGGAGGCTCATGCCAAACTCCAGTCCGAGAGCGCCGAGCGCGAGCGCGTGGAGGAGGCGCTGCGGCAGTCGCAGAAGCTCGAAGCGGTGGGGCAGCTGACCGGCGGCGTCGCCCACGACTTCAACAACCTGCTGACGGTGATCAAATCCTCCACCGACCTGCTCAAGCGCCCGGACCTGCCGGAGGAGCGCCGTCGCCGCTACGTCGAGGCCATCTCCGACACGGTCGACCGCGCCGCCAAGCTGACCGGCCAGCTCCTGGCCTTCGCGCGTCGCCAGGCCCTCCGGCCCGAGGTTTTCGAGGTGGGCGCCTCGCTGCGGGCCGTGGCGGAGATGCTGGATTCGGTCACCGGAGCGCGCATCAGCGTTCTGGCCGAGATCCCCGCCACCCCCTGCTACATCCGCGCCGACCTCAGCCAGTTCGAGACCGCGCTGATCAACATGGCGGTGAACGCCCGCGACGCGATGGGCGGTGAGGGCACCCTCACCTTGAGGCTCTCGGGCGACCGGCCCATGCCGGCGATCCGCGGTCACGCGGGGTCGCGCAGCACCTTCGCGGCGGTGTCGCTGTCCGACACCGGCATCGGCATTCCGTCCGACGTGCTGCCGCGCATCTTCGAACCGTTCTTCACCACCAAGGACATCGGCAAGGGCACCGGGCTCGGGCTGTCCCAGGTCTTCGGCTTCGCCAAGCAGTCCGGGGGCGACGTCGACGTGTCCAGCAGCCCGGGCCACGGCACGACCTTCACGCTCTACCTGCCGCAGGCGGAGCATGCGCCGGACATGTCCGTCACGCCGCGGAGCGAGGAGAACGGGCTCGACGGCGCCAGCCTCTGCGTGCTGGTGGTCGAGGACAACATCGAGGTCGGCCGCTTCGCCACGCAGATCCTGGAGGATCTCGGCCACAAGACCGTCTGGGCGACCAATGCCGAGGAGGCGCTCGTCGAGATCGAGAGGATCCCCTTCCGTTTCGACGCCGTCTTCTCCGACGTCGTGATGCCCGGCATGGGCGGTATCGCGCTGGCCCGCGAGCTGCAGCGGCGCCTGCCCGACCTGCCGGTGGTCCTCACCTCCGGCTACAGCCACGTGCTGGCGCAGGAGGGCGTCCACGGCTTCGACCTGATCCAGAAGCCCTACTCGGTGGATCAGCTCTCGCAGACCCTCCGCAAGGTCGTCGGCAAGGGCCGCGCCGGAGCCCGGCGGCGGCGCTGAGGCCGGCTCCTAGCGGGTGCCGTACATCCGGTCGCCGGCGTCGCCGAGGCCCGGGACGATGTAGCCGTGGTCGTTCAGGTGGCTGTCGATCGCCGCGGTCCAGACCGGCACGTCCGGATGGGCGGCCTGGAACTTGGCGAGGCCCTCCGGCGCCGCCAGCAGGCAGACGAAGCGGAGGTCGGAGGCGCCCCGGGCCTTGAGGCGGTCGAGGGCCGCGATCGCCGAGTTGGCGGTCGCCAGCATCGGATCCAGCACCAGCACCGTCCGGTCGGCCAGATCGGACGGCGCCTTGAAGTAGTACTCCACGGCTTCCAGCGTCTCGGGATCCCGGTAGAGCCCGATATGCGCGACGCGGGCCGACGGGACCAGCGACAGCATGCCGTCGAGAAAGCCCACTCCGGCGCGGAGGATCGGCGCGAGCACCAGCTTCTTGCCCTGGATCTGCCGCCCCTGCATCGGCTGGAGGGGCGTCTCGATGGTGACGGGCTCCAGCGGGAGGTCACGGGTCACCTCGTAGGCCAGCAGCATCCCGATCTCGTTGAGGATCTGCCGGAAGCCCTTGGTCGAGCGGTTCTTGTCCCGCAGATGGGTCAGCTTGTGCTGCACCAGCGGGTGATCGACCACGGTGACCCGAGCCGTCGACATGCCCCGAACCCTCCCCTTGCGGTTGAGGAGCAATGCAGGAGCGAAGGCCGGGGTGCAACTCGTCCGGCGGAAGGCCGGGTCGAAGGTGGTGCGCGAGGATTCGGGTAGGCGTCGCGGCCGGGCGCGAAATCTTCTCGCAAGGATGGAGTCTCGGTCGCCGCGGACCGTCGCGTGCGGGCCTGGGACAAGTGTCACTTGTCTCGTCGCGATCAACGCTTTCGTCTGGATAAGAGAGCTTTTCGGGCGAACCGGATACCCGAACCTGCGCGACGGTTCACCTTTATCTGATGTGATAATGTGGCTTTGCTCGGTAAATTATCGGTTTCTGCAGTATTTTTATAAGCAAAAATCGTTCTATGATGTTTCTAAGGCGCGAGTTGCGCGGGATCCCGAAGTGGCTAGATGCAGTCGCCTGCGTCGGGCCTCCCGATGCGACCATCCCGCACTCGGATCTGGCCGAGGATCGTCATGCGCGCATCCATTCCACTCAAAGCAATCCTGGCCCTTCTCTTCGCGGGACTTGCCCTGATCTCCGCGGCGCAGGGCGGTCTGTCCCTCCGTCAGCTGGCCGGGATCGGGCAGGCTGCGACGGCGCTGGCCAGGGACTGGGTGCCCTCCCTCGAGAAGGTCGGCGCGATCGAAGTGGCGGCCTCCGAGGTGCGCATCAAGCAGTACCGGCTCATCCTGCTGTCGGATACGCCGGAGCACCGGGACGCCAATGAGGCCGCCCTGGTGAACACGCACGCGCGGCTGCGCGACGCGCGCCGGGCTTACGAACCGCTGATCACCACCGCCGAGGAGCGGCGGCACTACGACGCGTTCGGCGCGTCCTGGACCCGATTCGCGGAGGTGGATCGGGACGTGCGGCGCCTCGTGGAGGCGGGGCGGCAGACGGAGGCGACCGCGCTGCTGATCCGGCCCGACGTCGTGGCACTGTACGACGGTGCCCGGGCGGCCCTGGCCCGTCTGGCGGACCACGACGAGAAAGCGGCGCAGCAGGACGCGGACGCGGCGATGATCCGGGTCGAGGCCGCGTCCGCCGCGGCCGTCGCCAGCATCGGCCTCGCGCTGGTGTCCGCCCTGGCGGCGGCGATCTTCGGCCTCCTCTACATCTCGCGGCCGATCGCCGCGATGACCGCCGCGATGACCCGGCTGGCGCGGGGTGAGGCCGGCACCGAGGTCCCGTTCCGGCACCGTCGCGACGAGATCGGCGCCATGGCGGCGGCCGTCCAGGTGTTCAAGGACAACCTGA
Organism: Methylobacterium sp. 190mf; assembly: GCF_900107945.1. NCBI lineage: Bacteria > Pseudomonadati > Pseudomonadota > Alphaproteobacteria > Hyphomicrobiales > Methylobacteriaceae > Methylobacterium > Methylobacterium sp. 190mf. The sequence goes on from NZ_FNVI01000024.1 coordinate 64,753, forward strand.
TCCGCACCCGGCAGCTGGAGGCCGAGGCCGAGGCGGCGCGGCAGGACGCGGAGCGCCAGCGCAGCCTCGCGATGCGGCAGGTCGCCGACCGCTTCGCCGACGCCGTCGGCGGGATCGTCGCGCAGGTCTCGACGGCGGCCGCCGGCCTGCAGGCCACGGCCCGCGGCATGACGGAGACCGCGGCCGAGACCGCGGGGCAGTCGACCACCGTCGCGGCCGCGGCCGAGGAGGCGGCCAGCAACGTCGGCACCGTGGCGGCGGCGGCCGAGGAACTCGGCGCCTCCGTGCAGGAGATCGGCCGGCAGGTCGACGGCTCGGCCGGCCTCGCGCGGGCCGCGGTCGCGGAGGCCGACCGGACCGGCGCGCTGGTCCGGGACCTGAGCGAGGCCGTGGCGCGGATCGGCGACGTGGTCGGGCTGATCTCGACCATCGCGGGTCAGACCAACCTCCTGGCGCTCAACGCCACGATCGAGGCGGCGCGCGCGGGCGCGGCCGGCCGCGGCTTCGCGGTGGTGGCCACGGAGGTGAAGGCGCTGGCCGAGCAGACCGCCCGGGCCACGGAAGAGATCGCGGGCCAGATCGGGCGGGTGCAGGCCTCGACCGGGCAGGCCGTCGCGGCGATCGGGACGATCACGGCCCGGATCCGGGACATCGACGGCGTGGCGACGACGATCGCGGCGGCGGTGGAGCAGCAGGGCGCGGCGACCCACGAGATCGTCCGCAACGTCGGTCAGGCCGCGGCCGGCACCGGCGAGGTGACCCGCAGCATCGTCAGCGTCGCTGGGGCCGTCGAGAAGACCGGTCAGGCCGCCGGGCAGGTTCTGGCCGAGGCGTCGCGGCTCTCGGAGCAGTCCGAGCACCTGAACGGCGAGGTGGCGCGGTTCCTCGATCGCGTCCGCGCGGCCTGAGACGGCACGCGGTGTTCAGGGGGTGCGTCCGGGCCGATGAGCCCGGACGCCGCGTCGCAGAATCAGACCGCGCGGCCGCCACCCTCGGTCCGGCGCTTGGCCATGAACGCGTCGAACTGCTCGCGGTCCCGGGCGCGCTTCAGCTCCTCCACGAAGTCCGAGAAGGCGCGGCTCTCTTCCTCGAGGGCGCGGCGCTGCGCCTCGAGGCGGTCGAGCTCGGCCCGGCGGTACTCGTCGAAGGCGGCGTTCCCGCTGCCGCCGCGGCGGTTCGCGGCCTCGAAGGCGCGGGCAAAGCGCGACGCGGGGCGCCCGCCCTCGAACCCCGACACCGTCCGGCGCGCGGCGTCCCGCATCTCGGCGAAGGCCGGGTAGCCCGCGAATTTCCAGGCCACGAGCGCGAGGCCGATCGGCCACCAGTAGATGAAGCCCACCACGATCGCGCCGATCTCCAGCGACCGACGCGGGAACGGGCCGGACCGGCAGAGCCTGCCGGTCGCCCAGGGAGAGGAGGATTGAGAGGTCACGGCTGTGCTCCGCTGTTCATGTGAACGCGGTTAACATGCGGGTCCGGCGGGGGCCTTTCAAGGCCGCCCACCGCCGCCGTCGCGCTCGCCGGGGCGCCCCGCCCCGTGGACCAGGGCGAGGACTCCGGCCCGCAGCAACTCGTACTTGTCGGGGAAGCCGGGGCCGCGCGGCAGATGGCCGGCGGCCGAGAGGGTGGCGAGGCCGTGCGCGAGGGCCCAGACTTCCAGGGCGATGAAGCGGGGCGCCACGCCCCCGAACCCGTCCGCGAAGGTCGCCTGCAGCGCTTCCACCAGCAGGTCGAAGGGACTCGGCCGCGCCTCCGCACCGGGGGTGCCGGGCGGCGCGTCGGGATCGGCCCCGCCGACGGGTGCCCCGCGGGTCTCGAAGATCGCCGCGTAGTAGGCCGGCTCCTCCTCGGCGAAGGCGAGATAGGTCTCACCCATCCGGGTGAACCGCTCCAGCGGCGTCCCGCGCGACGTCAGGGCCCGCGCCAGACGCGCGGCGAGCTCCGCGAAGCCGCGCCCGGCGAGTTCCTCGAGGAGCGCCTCGCGGCCGCGGAAATGGCGGTACAAGGCGGCCGGCGTCACGCCGACGAGCCGCGCCGCGTCGACCAGGGTGAAGCCGCCGATCCCGCGCTCGGCGATGAACCGGCGCGCGGCCTCCAGCAGGGCCTCCTTCAGGTTGCCGTGATGGTAGCTCCGCCGGTCGTCCGGTCCGTCCCGCCAGGGTCGCAAGATCTCACATCCTTCGCGCGCCTATTACACCACACCGGACCTCTACGCCCCTGTCGAGTCCGAAGACCAACGCAGTCGGTTTTTCCGAGGTCGGCCTCTACATGACCGGTGAACACGACGGTTGTTTCAGGCGCATGGGGCGACGCTTGACCGCCCCCGGAAAACTGTAACAGTGTTACACATCCGCAACCGGGCTTCCACGGCAGGACAACGAGCATCGCGCATGGCTTTCGTGAGCCTCAAGGCGTGGCGGGCCCGCTCGGCGGAGCGCGCCGCGATCGCGGCGCGCCTGAAGCAGGATCTGCGGACGGCCCTCGGCCTCGGCGAGGCCGACACGCTGGCGGTCAACGAGATCGCCTGCGCCGATCCGGGCTGCCCCGACATGGAGACGATCGTGCTGGTGATGCGCGCCGGCGCGCCCACGCGCGCCCTGAAGATCCGGCGCCCGATCGACGCGGTGGATCCCGACGACATCGCGGCGCTCGTGGCGGAGGACCGGTCGTCCGACGCGCCGCCGTCCGGCGTCTCGACAATGTGATCCGGCGCGGGGGCTTTCCGTCTCCGGGGCGCACAGGTCACAGGGACGGGGCCGGGCGCGCGACGTAGCATCCCGCCACCAGCAGCCCCCCGCGCCGACGGGGTCGCGGGAGGATCGCATGCCATGAAGAGCCGCCGTCACGTCCTCGCGCTCGTCGGCCTCGCCCTCGCCGGCCCGGCCCTGCTCGAGGTCCCGACCGCTGCCCTGGCGGGCGAGACCCGGCCGTTCTCGGACGCGGCCTTCGAGGCCGCGCAGAAGGGCGGGAAGCCGGTGCTGATCGCGGTCAGCGCCCCGTGGTGCCCGATCTGCCGGACGCAGAAGCCGATCCTCGCGAAACTCGCGGCCGAGCCGCGTTTCAAGGATCTCCAGATCTTCGACATCGACTTCGATAGCCAGAAGGAGCTGCTGCGCCGCCTGAACGTGCGGATGCAGAGCACGCTGATCGCCTACAAGGGCGAGACCGAGGTCGGCCGCTCGGTCGGCGAGACCCAGCCGGAATGGATCGAGGGCTTCGTCGAGAAGACCCTCTGACCGGCGGCGCGTCGCTAGGTCTCCCCGGTCCGGTCCCGTTCAGGGAAGCTCCGGCATAAGCCCGATCCAGATCCGCACGACGGGTCCGGCGGAGATGATCACCGGTGTCGAGCCCCCCTTTGTCAGACGTCCCGGGTCCCGATGCGATCGTGGCGGTGCCCGTGCGCAACGAGGAGGAGCGGATCGCCGCGTGCCTGCGGGCGATCGACGCCCAGGAGGGTGCCGAATCGGGGCGCGTCGGGCTCGTGCTGTTCCTGAACAACTGCACGGACGGCACCGAGGCCCTCGTCACCGCGCTGGTGCCGACGCTGTCGATCCCGGTCCGCGTGTCCGTCGAGAATTTTTCCGGCGCCCATGCCGGATGGGCCCGGCGCCGGGCCATGGACGCCGCCGCCGCCTGGCTGGGTGATGCGGGGAATGCGGGGATCATCTTGTCGACCGACGCCGACAGCCGGGTCCCGCCCAACTGGGTGGCGCGCAATCGCGCGGCGATTGAGGCCGGGGCCGACGCTGTGGCCGGCCGGGTCGAGCTCGACGCGGCGGAGGCGGCGCTGCTGCCGCCCTCGCTCCCCGCCCGCGGCCGGCTGGAGGACACCTACGACGCCCTGATCACCGAGGCCGAGGCGCGGATCGATCCCGATCCGAACGACCCCTGGCCCTGCCACCGGACCGCAATCGGCGCGACCCTCGCGGTGACCCGCAGCGCGTACCTCGCCGTCGGCGGCATGCCCGAGATCCCGCTCGGCGAGGACGGCGCCTTCATCGCCCGGCTGCTGGAACACGGGCTGCGGGTCCGGCACGCCACCGACGTCTGCGTGACCATCTCGGCCCGCCTCGCCGGGCGCGCGCCGGGCGGCGTGGCGGACACGATCCGCTCCCGCTGCGAGGAGCCCGACGCGCTCTGCGATGCCCGGATGGAGACCTTCCCGCGCGCCGTGCGGCGCTACCTCTGGCGGCGGCGATTCCGCCAGATGCACGGGCGCGGGGCGCTCGCGCGGAGCGACGGCTGGGCGCGGGCGATCGGCATCGTTCCGCCGGAGGCGCGGCGCATCGCGTCCCTCCCGCTGGGTCAGGCCATCGCGGAGGCGGAGCGCGCCAGCCCGCGCCTCGCCTACCGCCCGATCGGCCCGCGCCAGCTGCCCGGGCAGATCCGGATCGCGCGGGTCGGCGTCGTCGCGATCCGCCTCGGCCTGGGGTTCATCGGCGTGGCGCAGCGGCTCGCGGGCGCGGTCGCGCCCGGGCGGACGGTCTCCGACCCGCGCGGCAGCCGCATCTGACTCCGTCAGGGGCGGCGTTCCAGCACGTCCCGAGGCGCCACGCCGAACCGGCGGCGGAAGGCGCGGCTGAAGGTGGCCGCGTCGGTGAAGCCGCAGCTCGTCATCACCGACCCGATCCGCGTGCCGCCGCGGAGCCGCCTGTAGGCCCGGTCGAGCCGGGCGTCGCGGATCTTCGCCGCCACGCCCTCGTCGCCGCTGAAAGCCGCGTAGAGGCGGCTTCGCGAGACCCGCAGAGCCGTCGGCAGCGATTCCGGCCCGAAGGCGGGATCGTGCAGTCGGCGCTCGATATGGGCGAGGGCCAGGGCCCGTACGGCGTCCCCGGACAGCTCGTCGCCGGCCGTCTCGCCTTGGCGGTCGGCCAGGGCGCGCAGCAGGTGCAGGACGCCCTCGAGGGCGATGCCGGCTTCCGCCTCCGACATACCGCCGACCGTCTCGGAGAACGACCGCAGATAGGTCGCGAACAGGCCGCTGAGCGGCGTCGCGCGGAGACCGCGCCCGGCGAAGGCGTGCACGCTGCCGACCTGGCTCACGAAGGCGGCGCGCGGCACCTGGAGGCGGATCTCCTCGTAGGAATCGCGGCTGCCGATCGCGAAGGGCTGGTCCATGGCATGGACGGCGATGTCGCCGGCGCCCAGCACGGCGCCGCTGTTGCCCTGCTCGATGTAGCCGCTGCCCTGGACGAGGAGCACGATCGCGATGTCGTCGCGCCCGTCCCGGCGCACGTGCTGCGTCGTGCGCTCGACCCCGATCGGTTTGCTCAGGGTGTGCAGGATCGCGCCGTGACGGGTGATCGCGAGCCGGCGGCCCGCCGCGAACGGGATGTCGGGTGCCAGCGGCGTCGCGTCGACGCGCGCCAGTGCCGTGCTGCGCCAGTAGTCGAAGGCGCGCTTCTGATCGACCGAGTCGGTCGTCTCGACGACGATGGGAACGGTTTCGCGAACACTCAAGGCACGGCGATCCCATACGCCGACGTCGGCCGACGCTCACGCCCGCAACGGGAGCGCCGTCGAGAAGGTTGCCGATCCGCGGGAGAGGCGCAACCTGAGCTAATTGCCGGCGCGGACCTGCCTCACCGATCCGCCGCCGCCACCCGAGGGTCGGAGCGGGTCGCGGACGCGTCGGCGAAACGCAGCACCACCGCGCGCCCAGCGGCCGGCGGCGACGGCAGGCTCGCGCGGAATCGCGCGGTCTCGGTCGCGGCGAGGATCGTCCGCGGCGGCGCGACCGTGAAGGTCTTGATCGTCCGACCGCCGGCGTCGCGGATTTCGACGCTCAGCGGCGCGACGGGCGCGTCCGAGCGCGCGACGCCGACGAGGTCGCCCTCGACGACGAGTTCCGCGGGACTGTCGTCCTCGGCCGGGTTGTTGAAGGCGACGACGTCGCGGATCTCGATCCCGCGCACGTTCACCGGCAGGCCGATGCGCGCGAACAGGGAGGCGGTCTGCGGGACGGCCCGGACCACGCTGGTCCGGGCGAGGCAGACGAGCGGGATCGCCGCCAGGAGTGTCAGGCCGAGAGCCAGCGACGGGGTCAGACCCGGGATCGCGCGGCGCGCCTTCCCGGCGGCCTTCCCGGCGGACTTGCGCTTGGCGGACCGTCGGGATTCGGGCGCCGGAACGTCGGTGGCATTCCGCACCGAGGCGGTCGCCTCCTCCCAGGCCGCGTCCGCGAGGGGATCGGTCTCGGCCTGCGCGGCGAGCTCCGCCTCGTGGCCGGCGAGGACGTCGGCGGGCGAGATGAACCACGTCTCGCGGCAGGCGGCACAGCGGACCGAACGGCCCTCCATGCCGACCTTGCTGGCGTCGATGCGATATTCGCTCGCGCAGCTCGGGCAGGCGATCAGCATCCGCGCCATACTCGCATCGATCGGCCGCGACCGGGCCGGACTGTGAATTGCTTGAAGAAGTGTGCCCGAACAGGGTTAAGGGGCCGTGAAATCCCCGAGGCCTTGAAAACGCCCGCCGCTCCGGCGATTCCCGAGGGACGGACAGACGAGATACGGCACGGCTTTGAACCTACAGGCGAGCATGAAGAGCCTGCTGCCCGGCGCGGAGCGGCCGGTGGTGCAGTTCGAGAATGTTGGCATGCGCTACGGCCTCGGGCCGGAGGTGCTGTCCGACGTGAGCTTCCGCATCGCGCCGCGCTCCTTCCAGTTCCTGACCGGCCCGTCCGGCGCCGGGAAGACGACGCTGCTGCGCCTGATCCTTCTGTCGGTGCGGCCGACCCGCGGGCTCGTCTCGATCTTCGGTGAGGAGGTGAGCGACATCTCCGCGAAGGCGCTGACCGGGCTCCGGCGCCGGATGGGCGTGGTGTTCCAGGATTTCCGGCTCCTCGACCACCTGACCACCTACGAGAACGTCGCCCTGCCCCTGCGCGTCCAGGGCCGGGCCGAGGCCAGCTACCGGGCCGAGGTGGTGGAACTGCTGCGCTGGGTTGGCCTCGGCGAGCGCATGCACGCCCTGCCCCCGCTGCTCTCGGGCGGCGAGAAGCAGCGCGCGGCCATCGCCCGCGCGCTGATCGCGCGGCCCGACCTGCTGCTCGCGGACGAGCCGACCGGCAACGTCGATCCGGGCCTCGGGCGGCGGCTGCTGCGCCTGTTCCTGGAGCTGAACAAGCTCGGGACCTCGGTCATCATCGCCACCCACGATTTCGGCATCATGGACGCCGTCGATGCCCGCCGGATGGTCCTGGGCGAAGGCCGGCTGCGGATCGAGGAATGAGCACTCAGGCGATGCCGCGGACGAAGGCCGGTGGATCGGCCGTGCCGCCCGACCCGTCGATGCCGGCCAACCTGCGCCGCAACGCGCCGCTGGTGCCCACCGACACGGCGGCGGGGCGCTCCCTCGCGGCGGTCATCGCGATCCTCACCTTCCTCGCCGGCCTCTGCGCGGGCGCGGCCGAGATGGTCGCGACCAACGCCGCCCAGTGGCAGGGCGACGTGGCGCGGGAGGTCACGATCCAGGTCCGGCCCGGTCCCAGCCGCGACGTCGACGCCGACGTCGCGCGCGCCGACGGCATCGCCAAGGCCGAACCCGGGATCGCGGAGACGCGGGTGTTCAGCAAGGCCGAGGCGGAGCGCCTGCTCGAGCCGTGGCTCGGGACCGGGCTCGACCTGTCCGACCTGCCGGTGCCGCGGCTCATCGCCCTCAAGCTCTCCAGCAGCCAGGCGGCCGACCTGAAGCGGCTGCGATCACGCCTCGTCGAGGCGCTGCCGGGCGTCGCCAGCCTCGACGACCACGCCCTCTGGCTGCAGCGGCTCTCGACCGCCGCCAACGCCTTCGTCGGGATCGGGATCGGGCTCGTGCTGCTCGTCCTGATCGCCACCGGCCTCGCGGTGACCTTCGCGACACGCGGCGCCATGGCGAGCAACCGCGAGGTGGTGGAAGTGCTGCATTTCGTCGGCGCCGACGACGACTACATCGCCCGCGCGTTCCAGCGGCGGTTCTTCGGCCTGGGCCTGCGCGGCGGCGCGATCGGCGCCGGTCTGGCCCTCGTGGCCTTCGTGATCGCCGGGCTCCTCGCCCGGGCCGCGCGCTCCGGACCGGCCGGTCAGGAGGTCGAGGCGCTGTTCGGCGCGTTCCATATCGGCCTGCGCGGCTACGCCAGCGTGATCCTGATCGGCGTGATCGCGTCCCTCGTCACGGGCGTCGTCTCGCGCGTGACCGTGCGGCGCTTCCTGGCCTGATCCCTGCTGCGTCACGAAGACGTGGAAATAGGGGGGCTTCCGAGCGCGTTTACCATCTGGAAACTTTATCGTTGCGGTGTGGAAACAGCCGACCGCGCCGGCCTCCGAGCCGCCGCAATCGGCGCCGATTCTCCGGAGGATGACCACGCGTATGCTGCGCGCATCGGATCCGCCCTCGACCGACGTTGTCGGCTGGGCCTGGCACGAGTGGGGTCTCCCGCGCCGCGCCGCCGCGCGCCCGCGCGACCGGCGGCGGATCGCGCTCTGGACCTGCGGCCTCGGCGCCGGGCTCGGGATGCTGGCCCTGTTCGCGGGCTTTCTCGTGTTCGTCGGCGCGCTCGCCCGCCAGGAGCGGACGCCGACCGACCGGGCCGACGGGATCGTCGCGCTGACCGGCGGTGCCCAGCGGATCGGCGACGCGATCGACCTGCTCGCGGGCGGCTACGGGCGGCGCCTGCTCATCACCGGGGTCAACGAGCGGACCAGCCGCGACGAGATCGCCCGGCTGAACCCGACCCAGCGCGCCCTGATCGCCTGCTGCGTGGATCTCGACTACCGGGCGCGCAACACGATCGGGAACGCCATCGAGACGCGCCGCTGGATGCGCGCGCACCGGTTCAGCACCGTCGCGGTCGTGACCTCGAACTACCACATGCCGCGGACGCTGGTCGAACTCGACCACGCCCTCCAGGACAGCGACCGCGTCCTGCCGCATCCGGTCGTGAGCGAGGCCTTCGATGCCGATCGCTGGTGGAAGAACCCGCCGGCCGCGCGCCTCCTGGCCTCGGAATACATGAAGTTCCTGGTCAGCTGGGTCCGCACGCGCTTCGAGGCGGATCCCGAACGCTCCCGCGCGGCGATCCTGATCGGGCGCGGCAAGCCGGTGAAGATGGTGGCCGAGCCGCTCATGCTCCGCGGCGTGGATTGAGGGCGCGGCGCGCGCCACCCCCGCCCCTACAGCCCCTTGCAGCGGGCCTTGATCGCGGCCGAGAACTCGCGGTCCGACCCCTGGACCTGGGCGAGGCGCTCGCCGCGCTCCGAACCGGACAGGCAGCGACCGTAGACGCTCGCCACGCGGCGCATCGTCTCCACGTGGCGCCGCCAGACGCGGCAGTTCTTGGCGTCGTCCCCGTCCGCCTGCTCGAGCTGCTCGAGGGCCTGGCGCTGCATCGACTGCGCCACCAGGACGTCGCGCGCGCAGGTGGTCTCGCCCTGGGCGGCGGCGCCGGAGATGCCGGCCGCGAGGGTCAGGGCGGCGGCCGTTCGGAAGCTCTGGATCATCACGCGGCCTGCGGTGCCGTCGAGCGCGTCAGGAGCGCGTAGAGCGCGCCGGCGTCCCGGGCGGCGCGGATATGCGCGAGCATGCCCGGCTCGCGCAGGATGCGGGCGACCTGCGCGAGGGCCTTCAGGTGATCGGCGCCGGCGCCCTCGGGCGCGAGCAGCAGGAAGGCGATGTCCACGGGCTGCCCGTCGAGCGCCTCGAAGTCCACCGGCCGGTCGAAGCGCGCGAACAGCCCGAAGAGACGGTCGAGACCGGGCAGCTTGCCGTGCGGGATCGCCACGCCGTCGCCGATGCCGGTCGACCCGAGCCGCTCGCGCTGGAGCAGCGTGTCGAAGACGGGGCGCTCACCGAGGGCGGGCAGGCGCCGCGCAGCCTGCGCGGCGAGGTCTTGCAGCACCTGCTTCTTGGCGCGGGCGCGCAGGGCCGGCACGACCGAGTCGGGGTCGAGGAATTCCAGAACTGGCATCGAACGACCGTTGCCCCGTCGCCCGTTCGCGAGGAAGCGGGCCTCGTCGCAGGGGCATCGACGACCGTTCCGGCCGCGCCCCCACCAGATTCAATAAGCGGGGAAACCAGCCGGTTCCGGCTCCGTTCCTCCCGACCCGCGGCGTCACTCGGTGGCGTTCGGCGGGTCCACCCAGCCGATCGCTCCGTCGCTCCGCCGATATACGACGTTGACGCGGCCGGTGCCAGCGTGGACGAACACAACCACTGGGGATCCCGTCATGTCGAGGGCCGTCACCGCTTCGCCGATGGTGCGGCGCTGGAGGGTCTTGGTGCTCTCGGCGACGATCGGCGGGTGGGCGTCGCCCTCGGCGGCGTCGTCCTCCTCCACCTCCGGGGCGGCGAACACCGCGTAGGCGGCCTCGACTGCCGCGTCGTCCCCCGGGCCCGTCGCGTGCTGCTTCAGCTTGTGCTTGTAGCGCCGCAGACGGGTCTCCAGACGCTCCGCGGTCTGCTCGAAGCTCGACCGCGCGTCGTGCGCGAAGCCGTTGGCCTCGATCGTCAGGCCGGAGACGAGGTGCAGGACGCAATCCGTCCGGAAGGCTGTGCCGTCGCGCCGGAGCGTGACGTGGCCGTTGCAGGAATCGTGCATGTGCGAGTCGAGATACTTCGCCTGGATCGCCGACATCCGTTCCTCGACGCGGCCGCGCAGACTCTCGCCGAGATCCACGCCGTGGCCAGTCACTCGCAACGATCCCATGCTGCCTCCCCCGTTCCGATGCAGTCGGCCGAATTAGAGAGCCGGCTCGGGTTAAGTCAACGGAGCCCCTTGCGGTTCAAGCGCTTGCTTAACGCTGGGTTCAGCCGGCCTGTCCGTATACACGGGGCCTCCCGCACCTTGCCTTGCGACGTGAGACGACCGCCTGCATGATGATCGATCCCGGATTCTCCGCCACCGCGACACGCCGCGCCGTCCTGGGGGGCGCGCTCGGCGCTGCCGCGGGCCTGCTCCCGGCAGCCGCGCGGGCGGCCGACCCGGAGAAGGCCCCGCCCCTGCCCGGCGCCGGCGAGGCATTCGCGGCGGGCACGCTGACCGACCTCGCCCGCGCCCGGGCCGCCGCCCCCTACGCCGCCCCGAAGACCGGCGACGTGCCGACGGTTCTCAAGAACCTCTCCCGCGAGGCCTACGAGGCGATCCGTCCCGCGGAGGGCCGCGCGGTCTGGGCCGACCGGAATACCGGCTACGTCCTGGAGCCGCTGCTGCGCGGCTCGATCTTCGAGACGCCGGTGTCGCTATTCGTCGTGGAGAACGGCGTGGTGCAGCCGGTCGGGTACGACAAGTCCGCCATCGCGGCGCCGGGCCTCGACCTGCCCGACCTGACCGCCGACACCGCCTTCTCGGGCTTCCGCCTGCGCGCCCGGTTCGACGGTGCCGACGGGCTGTCGAACTTCGCCCTGTTCCAGGGCGCCTCGTTCTTTCGCCTTGTCGCCGAGGGCCAGGATTTCGGCATCAACGCCCGGGCGCTCGCCCTGCGGCCGGCGGATTCCCGCGGCGAGGAATTCCCGCTGTTCCGGGCCCTGTTCGTCGAGGCGCCGCGGGCGGGCCAGCCGGTCATCGTCCACGCCCTCGCGGAATCGGAATCGGCGACCGCGGCCTTCAAGATCACGCTGACGCCGGGCCGCGACGTCTCCACGGCGCAGATCGACGGGACGGTCTTCGCCCGCGCCGAGCTCGACCATATCGGTCTCGGCGGCATGCAGGGCAGCTACCTGTTCGGGCCCCTCGACCGGAACCGCGTGGACGACCTGCGCGCCGCGGCCTTCTCGGTGGAGGGCCTGGCGATCCACAACGGCTACGGCGAGCCGATCTGGCGCCCGGTTCACAATCCCGAGGCGCTGCAGGTCTCGGCCTTCGTGGATCGCGGGCCCAAGGGCTTCGGCCTCATGCAGCGCGCCCGCGCCTACGACGATTTCGAGGACGACCGGCGCCACTGGGAGCAGCGACCGTCCCTCTGGCTGGAGCCCCTCGACGACTGGAACGAGGGCGCGGTCACGCTGCTGGAGATCCCGAGCGATTCCGAGCTCAACGAGAACGTCTTCGCCTACTGGCGGCCCAAGGCGAAGCTCGCGAAGGGCGCGGAGATGCGCTTCCAGTGCCGGCAGCACTGGTCCAAGGGCTGGCCGGACCCGCTGCCGCCGGAGATCGCCCGGGTGCGCGACAGCCGCTGCGGCCACGGCAGCACGGGGAACCGCCGGCTCTTCGCCGTCGATTTCGAGGGCGACGCGCTGTTCCAGCCCGGCGACATCGACGTCGACCTCGGCGCCTCGGCCGGGACGATCACGCGCCAGGAACGGTTTCGGTACCCCGATCGTAAGACGCTGCGGATCCTGTTCGAGCTCGATCCGGGGAGCGAGCGCGCGAGCGAGCTGCGTCTCGCGCTCCGGCGCGGCCAGGCCCGGGCCAGCGAGACCTGGCTGTTTCGCTGGACACCCTGAACCCCGACCCGATTGCTGAGGAACGGCCTCCCCCGTGCGACTGGACGAGACCATGATGTTGCCGCCAGCGACGGACGCCGGTTCCGGGCGCGAGACCGTGACCGACGGCGGCCGTTATCTGCCGCCCGAGGCTCCCCTGTCGATGCCCGTCCAGGATCTGGCGCGCTGGGATCCGGGGCTCGGTCACCGGCCGGAGCGCCGGGTCCGGACGCCCTGGCCTGAGCGGATCCTGGTGTTCGGCGGCGCCCTGGCGCTCACGGCCTTCGGCGGCTGGCAGATGGTCGAGACCGTGTCGGTCTCCGGCAGCCCGACCGCCCTCCAGCTCGTGCTGGTCGTCCTGTTCTGCCTGACCTTCTCGTGGATCGCGCTCGCCTTCACCAGCGCGGTGCTCGGCTTCGCGACGCTGCTGCGCCGGCCCCGGCCGGCGCCGAACCCGGCCGCGCTGCGCACGCGGACCGCGGTCCTGATGCCCGTCTACAACGAGGCGACGGCCCGCACCTTCGCTGGTATCGAGGCCATGCGCGAGGCGGTCGAGGCGACCGGGCTGGGCGATCATTTCGACTGGTTCGTCCTCTCGGACTCCACCCAGCCCGATGCATGGATCGCCGAGGAGCGGGCCTATCTCGACCTGCGCGGCCGGCTCGGCCCCGAGGCCCGGCTCTACTACCGGCACCGGCCGAAGAACCATCACCGCAAGGCCGGGAACATCGGCGATTTCGTCACCCGCTGGGGCGGGCGCTACGACCACATGCTCGTGCTGGACGCCGACAGCCTGATGAGCGGATCTGCCGTCGTGGCGCTCGCGGCCACCATGGAGGCGGATCTCGACGCCGGGATCATCCAGACGCTGCCGCTGATCATCAACCGCAACACCCTGTTCGCCCGGCTCCAGCAATTCGCGGCCCGGATCTACGGCCCGGTGATCGCCGCCGGCCTCGCCGCGTGGTCGGGCCGGGACGGCAACTACTGGGGTCACAACGCGATCATCCGGACCCGCGCCTTCGCGGATTCCTGCGGCCTGCCGGACCTGCCCGGGAAGCCGCCCTTCGGCGGACACATCCTGTCCCACGACTTCGTCGAGGCGGCCCTGATCCGCCGTGCGGGCTGGGCGGTGTACATGCTCCATCGCCTGCCAGGCTCGTACGAGGAGAGCCCGCCCTCGCTGATCGACGTGGCGGTGCGCGACCGGCGCTGGGCGCAGGGCAATCTCCAGCACGCGCGGGTGATCGGCGCCGCCGGGCTGCATCCCGCGACGCGGCAGCACTTCGCCACCGGCATCGCCGGCTACCTCGCCTCACCGCTGTGGCTGCTGCAGCTGGTGGTCGGTATCCTGCTGGTGCTTCAGACGGCCACGGAGCGGCCGGACTATTTCGGCGGCGCCGGCTTCTCGCCGGTCTTCCCGCGCTTCGATCCGGTCCGCGCGCTCCAGCTGTTCGGCCTGACCATGGCGGTGCTGCTGGCACCCAAGTTCCTCGGCCTGATCCTGGCGCTGCTGGACGGCCCGGTGCGGCGCGCCTGCGGCGGCGCCGGACGGCTCGTCCTGTCGAGCCTCGTCGAGATCCTGCTATCCGCCCTGGTGGCGCCGGTGGCGATGGTGATCCAGTCGGGCTCCGTGATGGGCATCCTGCTCGGACGGGACACGGGATGGAACCCGCAGCGGCGGGACGACGGCTCGATCCCGCTGCGCGACATCGTCGTCCGCCATCGCTGGCACACGCTGCTGGGGTTGGTGGCGGGCGTCGCCGCCTTCGCGATCGCCACCTCGCTGTTCCTCTGGATGAGCCCGACGATCCTGGGTCTCGTACTGGCGATCCCGATCTCCTGGGCGAGCGGCCAGCTCGGGCTCGGCCTGGCGCTCAAGCGACGCCTGCTCCTCGCTACGCCGGAAGAGGCCACCCCGCCGGAGATCGCGGTCCGCGCCGCGTCCCTCGCGGCCCGCAACGCGGAGCACGGGTTCGACGAGACGGATGCCCTCGCGGCCCTACACGCCGATCCCGACCTCGCGCGTGACCACACGCGGATGCTGCCCCTCGGACAGCGGCGGCCCCGGGGCGCGATCGATCCGGACCAGACCCTGGCCACCGCCAAGGTCTGCGAGGCCGAGACGGTGGCGGAGGCGCAGGCGTGGCTCTCGCCGAAGGAGCGGATGGCGCTCCTGCACGACCGGGCCCTGGTCGACCGTCTCGTCCGCCTCGACGCGCGCGAACGGTGATCGCGGTCCGTCCGCCCGCCGAGTGACGGGTCGCGGCGCGCGCCCGAGATCGCTCAGCGCCGCTCGCGAAGACGTGTCGGTGCGCCCCGATCGTGAGGTCCACCGAGGCCGCCAGCCGGACCGAGCCGTGAGAAGTGATTAACCATTCGGGTCCTAGATTCGCGCATCGTCATTCGGATCCGGTCATGACCCTGCTGTTCGTGTTCCTGCTCCTGCCGCTCGCGGTGGCCATCGTCCTGGCCCGCGGCGAGCCGATCCGCACCATCAGCTGCCTCGGCGCGATGGGCGTTGGCTGCGTCATCGCCGCCACGAGTCTCGTGAGCCTCGTGCGCCACCGGATCCGGACGACCTGACACCGGACCGGAGCAAGCTACCGTCAGAGGAACCCGACCTGACGCGGGCCGCCGCCCAGGCTGCGCCCCGCACGGGAGACGAGCTGGGAGAAGGCCAGGGCCGCCGCCGTGGCCTGGGCGCGGGACGGGAAGCTGCGTCGCGATTCGAGAACGGGCTCGTCAGTCTCGTTGACGAGAACCCAGGACCACAGCGACCGGCTACGCTCTCGTATCTCGAATTGCACGGACGCCTCCCTGTCCGGGACATGCGAAGCGAAAGATTTGCATCCGCGGGTGACATCCGGATGACGTTGTTTCGCGACCGTCAAGGCGCGCCGGCCGCCGCGAACTTCCGCTGAAGACTATTGTCTTCGTGGACGGAGGGCGGGGAGATCGATGGTTCAGCATCGTGCCAGCTATCCATCGAGATCTGACCCGAACAATCGGGTGCGAAATCCGTGCCAGGTTGAGCGGATAGCCGGCCAGCTATCCCCAGGAACTGCGCTGGCTCCGTGACAGCCGCCTCGGCATCCGCGCGGCCGACGCCGCGACGGGCCTGCGACGCGTGGACTTGACTGGATTGTCTGGATCTCGATGCTCTGACCCGTTGCGGGCGGGGTCGAGGGCATTCTGGCGGCAGCACCCGGTGGCGCTGCGAGGCGGATCGACGTGATGGCAGATCACAGCAGAGTCCCGAACGAACGGTCGCGCCGCCTTCTCGGCGATCTGGCCGAAACTCTCGGATGTTCGGTCGACGTCTTCTTCGATCCGGACCCGCAGGACGACCGTTCGATGACCGAAGAATTGCTGACCCTGTGGTTCTCGATCAAGGATCCCGATGCCCGGCACCGCATCCTGGATTGTGCCCGGGCCGTAAAGGCCGAGGCCGGAGCGGACGCGCAGCCGCGCCCCTGACCGGTGCCTTGTTTCCGACGGCTTGGCGCTCCACCCAGGCAGCCCGTCCGTCGCCGCGCGCCCAGTCGGAGAACCCATGAAATCCGTGAACGCTCTGATCGCCGAGGAACTCGGTGTCGGGGAGGCGCAGGTCGCGGCCACCGTCGCGCTCCTCGACGGCGGCGCGACCGTGCCGTTCATCGCGCGCTACCGGAAGGAGAATACGGGCGGCCTCGACGACACGCAGCTGCGCAGGCTGGAGGAGCGCCTGTCCTACCTGCGCGATCTCAACGAGCGGCGCGCCGCGATCGTCGCGAGCATCACGGCCCAGGGCAAGATGTCCCCGCCCCTGGCGGCGGCCCTCGACGCCGCCGACACGAAGGCGCGGCTGGAGGACCTGTACCTGCCCTTCCGGCCCAAGCGGCGCTCGAAGGCGCAATCCGCCCGCGAAGCCGGCCTCGAACCGCTGGCCCAGGCCCTGCTGAGCCGTCCCGACCGCGCGCCCGAAGCGGTCGCGACCGCTTACGTGTCGGACGCGCGGGGCGTGCCGGACACCGAGGCCGCGCTGGAGGGCGCCCGCGCCATCCTGATCGAGCGCTTCGGCGAGGATGCCGACCTCGTGGGGCGCCTGCGGGCGGATTACTGGCGGACCGGCCAGCTCGTCTCGCAGGTGCGCAAGGGCATGGCGAACGAGGGGGCGAAGTTCTCGGACTACTTCGGCTGGAGCGAGCGGCTGGAGCGCATGCCCTCGCACCGGATCCTGGCGATCTTCCGCGGTGAGCGGGAAGAGGTCCTCGACGTCGGCTTCGCCGCGGAGGGGGAGGAGTCGGCGCCGGGCCTTCCCGGGCCCTTCGAGATGGCGATCTGCCGCCGCTTCGAGATCGCGGCGCGGGGGCGTCCCGGCGATGCGTGGCTCCTCGACACGGTGCGCACGGCCTGGCGAACGAAGATCCGGGCCGGGATCAAGCAGGACCTGCGCGGCCGGCTGTTCGAGCGGGCCGAGGACGAGGCCCTATCGGTCTTCGCCGGGAACCTCAAGGACCTGCTCCTCGCCGCTCCGGCGGGCGGGCGGGCGACGATGGGGCTCGATCCGGGCTACCGGAACGGCGTGAAGGTCGCGGTGGCGGATCGGACCGGGCGGGTCGTCGCGGTGGAGACGACCTATCCGCACGAGCCGCAGCGGCGCTGGCGGGAGGCCGTCGCGACGCTCGGCCGGCTCTGCCGGCTGCACGGCGTGGAGCTTCTCGCCGTCGGCAACGGCACCGCGTCCCGCGAGACCGAGCGCCTCGCCGCGGAGATCATCGCGGCGAACCCGGACCTGCCGCTAGCGAAGGTCGTGGTCTCCGAGGCCGGCGCCTCGGTCTACTCGGCCTCCGAGATCGCCGCCAAGGAGTTGCCCGACCTCGACGTGTCCCATCGCGGCGCCGCGTCGATCGCCCGGCGCCTCCAGGATCCCCTGGCGGAACTGGTCAAGATCGACCCCAAGTCGATCGGCGTCGGGCAGTACCAGCACGACGTGAGCGAGGCGAAGCTGTCGCGGTCGCTCTCGGCGGTGGTGGAGGACGCGGTCAACGCGGTCGGGGTGGACGTCAACACCGCCTCCCCGGCCCTGCTGGCGCAGGTCTCCGGCCTCGGCGGCGCGATGGCGGCGCGGATCGTCGCCCACCGCGACGCCCAGGGCCCGTTCCGCACGCGGGCGGCGCTCAAGAAGGTCCCGGGGCTCGGCCCGAAGACCTTCGAGCTGGCCGCCGGCTTCCTCCGCATCCAGGGCGGTGACGACCCGCTCGACGGGTCTGGCGTCCACCCGGAAGCCTATCCGGTGGTCCGCCGCATCCTCCAGGCGACGAAGAGCGACATCCACGTCCTGCTCGGCAACGCCGCCCTCCTCGGCCGCCTCGCGCCGGAGCCCTTCGTCGACGCGCGCTTCGGCCTGCCGACCGTGCGCGACATCATCGCCGAACTCGAGAAGCCGGGGCGGGACCCGCGGCCGGAATTCAAGACGGCGCGCTTCCAGGAGGGCGTCGAGACGATCGGGGACCTGAAGCCCGGGATGCAGCTCGAGGGTGTCGTCACCAACGTCGCGGCCTTCGGGGCCTTCGTGGATATCGGCGTTCACCAGGACGGGCTCGTCCACATCTCGGCGATGGCCCGGCGGCGGATCGCGTCGCCCACCGAGGTCGTCCGGATCGGCGAGGTCGTACGGGTGCTGGTCCTCAGCGTCGACGTCCCGCGCAAGCGCATCGCGCTGTCGCTGCGGCTCGACGATCCCGTCGAGCCGGGCCAGCAGATCCGGAGGACGGCCGAGCCGCGGCAGGACGCGCCGCGGAGCCGACCGAGCCCGGGTGAGGCCCCCGGCAGGGCGCTGGCCGACGCTCTCCGGCGCGCGGGCGCCGCGCCGCGGCGCGAGTGAGGCACGCCTGACGCGCGCGCACGGCCTCCGCGTCGCGGCCGGGACTGCCGCCGGTGAACCGAGAACATGGTTAGCGCTTCGTAAACCTCCGTGCGGTCAGAGTGCGTTCGTCGTGCCGCGGAGCGCGATTCGAAACACTTGATCGCGGTTCCGGGATCGCTGCGGCGACCCCACGGCTCGGAGGCTCTGATGCAAGCGCACGTTGCGGGGATCGACAACCCGAACCCGATGATCGGCCCGGCCCGCCTGATCCGGGCGGCCTTCGAGGGCGCCGACATGGCCGCCCTGGCCGCCGAGATCCTTGCCGAGGGCGGAGACTCCGCCCTCGACGCCGGGACGGCGCTGGACATGGCGACGATCCTGCTGCTGAAGCACCGCTTCACCGAGGGGCTCGCACTCCAGAGCGAGGTGCTGGACGGACAGCGGGTCTTCTCGCTGCGCTCGAACCCGGATCAGGCGCGGATCCGCGTCCTCGTCCTGGTCACGGCCGGCGACCTGATGGCCAACACGCCGATCGACTTCCTGCTGAACGACGGCGATTTCGGCCTCACCTACCTCTATCTCCGCCCCGGCGAGCCGATCCCGCACGACCTGCCGGCGCACGACGTCATCGTCACGGGCATCGCCTACGCGCGGACCGCCGAGCCGCTCCTGGAAGCCCTCGCGGCGGCGGCGGACCAGTGGACGCGGCCGATCGTCAATCACCCGCGCCACGTCCTCAAGACGTCCCGCCACGGGATCGCGGACGCGCTCCGCGGGGCGGATGGGATCCTGGCGCCGGAGGTCGTCCGCGTGAGCCGCTCCATCCTGAGCGCCGCGGCGTCCCGCAGAGCCGAGGGCCCGACATACCCGCTCCTCGTGCGCCCTCTGGACACGCACGCCGGCAACGACCTCCAGAAGATCGACCGGTCGGAGGACCTGCATCTCTACCTCGCGCAGACGGAGGCCGAGGCGTTCTACGTCACGCAGTTCTGCGATTACCGCGGTCCCGACGGCCTCTATCGGAAATTGCGCATCGTACTGATCGACGGTGTGCCCTACCTCTGCCACATGGCCATCCGCGATCACTGGATGATCCACTACCTCAACGCCGGCATGCTGGAGGATCCGGTGAAGCGGCAGGTCGAGGCCGCCGCCATGGCCACGTTCGACACCGACTTCGCCGAGCGCCACCGCGCCGCGTTCGCCGAGATCCACCGCAGGATCGGCCTCGATTACCTGATCATCGACTGCGCCGAGAGCGCGGACGGCCGTCTGCTGGTCTTCGAGGCCGATACCGGGATGGTCGTCCACGACATGGATTCGGTGGAGCTGTTTCCCTACAAGGCCCCGCAGATGCGCCGGGTCTTCGCCGCGTTCCAGGACGCGCTGCGGGGGCGGGCTCGGCGGCGGGCCGCCTAGGTCGGCCGCCTCGGGACGGGGGCTGCGGGCGTCGGGTGCTTCACCCGGCGCCTTCACCAGGGGATGCGACCGAAGCGGTCGACCAGCCGCTGGTACTCGGCGTTGCTCTCGGCCTTGGAGGTGCCGCCCGAGCCGACATCCGAGGTCCCGGAGCCTGGATGCACGAGGCGGCACACCAGCGGCAGGACGAAACCGTGCCGCACGAGCTGCACGTTGGGGCCGCCGTTGCGCAGGACGTTGGCGAGCCACGGACGGACCTGGATCGCGTCCTGCAGCGTGACGGGCGCCGTCGCCTCGACGAGGTGGGCGCGGCGCAGGCCGGTCTCGGCGAGGCGGCCGAGCCACTCGTTGTCGTAGTGCCACTTCGCGGCCGGGCTGATCGCGCCGACCTGCGCGAAAGTGGCCCGCCGCATCAGCCAGCCCGACGGCGTCGCGAAGTCGTTGATCCGCACCACCTCGCCGGCCTCGTCGGTCTCGAGCTGCGTCGAGGAGACGAAATCGAAACTCTCGAGGGCCCTCAGCGCGAAGCCCAGATAGGCCGGCAGCCAGTGATCGTCGTCCTCGAGGAAGCCGACGAGGTCCCAGCTGTCGTCGACGGCGCCGATGGCGGCGTTCAGTGCGGGGATCTGGCCCCTCTGCGGGCCGCGCGCGAAGGTGACCTGCGGGTGCGCGGCGAGCCGCGCCGGGATCTCGATCCCGGGATCGATCCCGACGAAGAAGTGGATCGTCGCCGGCCGGTCGAGCTCCTGGGCGTTGGCGCTCGCGATCGCGTGCTCCAAAAAGTACTGGCCGGCCTTTCCGGCCAGGGTCGAGGGTTTGAGCCTCGACGGCGTGATGATCGCGATCCTCATTCCCACGCCTCACCGTGTCGGGGGTCGCGCGCCGCGGCGCGGAACGCTGTCAGAGCTTGAAGGATTGCTCGCCGATATGGCCGAGCTCCTTGCTGAGATACGGATCGCACCAGATCCGGAAGCCGGCGGCGCGTGCCCGGTCGCTGAAGTCGAAGTCCTCACCGATGTTCACGCCAGCTTCCTCGTCGACGCGGAAGCGGAAATAGGGCTTCTTCAGCTTCTCGAAGACCGTGGACTTGATCAGCAGGAAGCCGGTCGGGATCCGGGACATCTCCAGCAGACCCTTCGGCGCGTCGGCCGGCTGCTCCGGGAGGATGTCGCCCAGGAAGTGGAACGGGGCGGTGCGGCGGGAATAGGTCGCGCCGATGATGTCGACCTGCCGCACGAGGAGCTTGAGGAGTGCGTCCTTCGGGAAGGTCATGTCGCTGTCGATGAACAGGACGTACTCCGCCCCGTACTTCTGCGCGTATTCGAGGCCGAGGTTGCGGGCATCGGCGACGATCGACGACTTTCCGACGACGATCGACATCGGCATCTCGCCGAGCGAGTGCATCATCGATCCGAGGCTCACGGCGAAGTCCGCGTGGACCATGGTCCCGCAGGGGATCGCGATCGCCACATGGGGCAACTTCGGCGACGCGGAAGGGGTCGCGGCGCCAACATCACCGGACGCTTGAGCGATCACATCTGAGCTCCCTGCAAGGTGCGTCCCGCACCCGCCGCGCCGACCGAACCGGATCGGCCCCGGTCGGGCAGGCGCGACAGACTTGGTTTGCGTCACAGCTTATGGCTGCGGATGGTTAATGGATCTTGAACACACTCCGCGATCCGTAAATACTTAGCGCCTCAAGGATCGATTCATTAACGATCACTTTGGACACACTGGGAGTCGGCAATTGATTTAACCCCCGCGAAACGTTTGGAGGACGATTACTGGCGTACCCGAGAAACGGGTGCATCAAATCAGAAAGATAAGACCTATGTCCTCGATCACCCTGTCGGCCGCCACGCGCCAGAATCTGCTCTCGCTGCAGGACACCGCCCAGCTGATGGCGACCACCCAGAACCGGCTCGCGACCGGCAAGACCGTCAACTCCGCCCTCGACAACCCGACCAACTTCTTCACCTCCCAGGCCCTCGACGGACGCTCCTCGAGCCTGAACTCGCTCCTCGACGGCGTCTCCAACGGCATCCAGTCGATCCAGGCCGCTAACCAGGGCATCACCTCGATCCAGAAGCTCGTCAACCAAGCCAAGTCGATCGCCAACCAGGCGCTCTCGACCCAGCTCTCCACCACCGGCACCGCCGCCAACGCCTACAGCGCCAGCACCGCCTCCCAGACCGTGCTCATGACCATCAACGGCACCTCGGTCTCGGCCACGGTCGCCGCCTCCTCCAGCATCAACGCCACCGTCGCCGCCCTCAACGCCGCGGTCAGCTCGGCCTCGACCTCGTCGAGCGGCGCCTTCGGCGCCGGCGCGATCTTCTCGGTCGACAGCACCGGCACCAAGATCGTCCTGAACGCCCAGGCGGACGTAGAATTCCAGAACTCCGGCAGCCAGACGGCGCTCGGCTTCACCGCCTCGGCCACCACCGCCTCGACCTACGGCACCGCCGCCAGCACCGTGGTGTCCAGCGACCTGTCGATCTCGGGCGTGACGCAGCGCGCCTCGCTGGCCAATCAGTACAACAACCTGCTCAACCAGATCACGCAGCTCGCAAGCGACGCCAGCTACAACGGCGTCAACCTCATTGCCGGCAAGGGCAATGACCTGAACATCAAGTTCAACGACACCGGCAGCTCGAACCTCAACGTCGCCTCGGTCGACGCCACCGCCAGCGGCCTCGGCCTGTCGTCGATCACCAACTCGAACAACTCGACCAGCCAGAACGGCCTCGGCAACTTCCTGCTGAACTCGGACGTCAACAAGACCCTGGCGACCCTGACCACCGCCGGCAACGCCCTGAACTCCGCGGCGAGCACCCTGGGCTCGAACCTATCGGTGGTTCAGAACCGCCAGGACTTCTCCAAGCAGCTGATCAACGTGCTGCAGACGGGCTCGGCCAACCTGACGAACGCCGACCTGAACCAGGAGGCGGCCAACTCGCAGGCGCTGTCGACCCGCCAGTCGATGGGCATCTCGGCCCTGTCGCTGGCCAACTCAGCCCAGCAGGGCGTCCTCCAGCTCCTGCGGTAAGCGACACGCACCGCGAAGCGACAGAGGCCGGCCGGGGCAACCCGGTCGGCCTTTCACTATGTCCGCGCCCGCGATCGTGGAGCCCCGCATCCGAAACCGACGTCGCGCCGGCAACCGCCCCGGCTCGAGGGAGCGCCGCGCAGGATCGACGCGGCAGGGCGGCTCCGCGCCGGTGATCCGAAGCTCCCGCCGCCCGCCCTCTGAACAGGACGATCCAGAGCCCGTTGCGACCGCGGGGTTGCCAAGCTTAACCGTATCGGCCAGCCTGTCCGTAGTTACTGCGTACCGACCCGAGCTGAGCCGGAGTGCCGATGCGAGTGAACCACCAGCGCCGTCTCCTCAACAAGGCAGCGGAGGCACGGGATTACCAGATCACGATCCGTCAGAGGGCGGACGCGTCCTGGCCCGGCGACCACAGCCGACTGACGGCGCTCGAGAGCACCGGCCATCTCCGGCGGATCGACCCGCTCGAGGATCCGGGTGGTCCAGTGGCGGTCTGGCAGATCACCGCGGCCGGCCTCTCCCAGCTTCGGGCTCTCACGTCGGGAGCCGAGTGATGGCGTCCGTCAAGATCCGCGCGACCGACGACGGGACCTTCGTGGTCTACCGCAACGGCGCCGCCGTCGCGTCGGGATTGACCCGCGAGCAGGCCGAGCGCTGCGCGACGGTCCTGGGCTGGATCGCACAGGGGCGCTGACGGCGCGGCGGCTATTCGGCGGCCGTCCCGGGGACCGCGTCGCCGAGAGCCTCACGCCGCGCGCTGTTCAGGACCCGCTGACGCGCATTCGGATCCTGTATCGCGTGCCAGAGGTGAAAGAGTTCGTGCGTCATGCCGAGGTCGACGGCCTCGCCATCCGGTCCGTAGAAGGCCTCGACCGGACAGCCAATGACGGCTGCGATCTCGCGCAGGCGCGCGACAGCTCGAACATCGATGGCCATTGGAGACAGAATTCCTACACGCCGGGCGCGCAAGGGCTATCATTGCCCAACCCTGAGCAGCAAGGGATCGCCCTGTACTAGGCCTGATCCGATCGTATCAGTTTGTACACTTCTGGGCATGTGGTCGACACACTGCGCGAGCGGATTGCAGCGCGTAACCTCACGAAGGCGTGAACAGTCTCCGCACAGTCCGGGGCCACCGGCGTGCCGGCGTCCGCGATCGGGCCGGCCACGGCGCAGCTCGTCGTGTTGCGCGACCCGGCTGACCGGAGCCGGGGGCACGAATCCGCGCCCCGACCTGTCCTCGCGCGCGCTGAACGGGCGATCGTCAAGCAATCGGCGGGACAGCTGCCACGGAATTAGCGGATGGAAGCTTCCCGTTAACGAAGCGTAAACTTTTGTGACGTGATCCTAGGACGGTGGACGGGCACGGGATCCGGCCACGCAGATCGGGCGAGGCTCCGATGATCGTCTTGATAGCCGCAGCCATCGTCAGCGGTCTCGCGACAGCCACGATCCTGGCGCCGGTGAGCGCCCTCGCCGCGCTGATCATCGCACCCCTGGCAGCCAGCGCGTCGGCCATCCTGGCCTGCATCTTCATCGCCTGGCGTAACACGCGCGACGATGTCGGGCCGCCCGACCTCGAGACGCAGGCCGACACGATGGTGGCGGTCCTCTGCGAGGTTGCCCAGCAGGGCAAGATCGTCCCGGTCGCCGCGCCGGTCCGGGTCCGCGGCCACCGGTCGGCCTGATCCCGGCGCGCCGCGACCGGCGTATCGCCGGCCCGGGCCCGATCCCAGCGGCACCGGTCGCGGCCCATCCTGCCCGGAATGAGGCCGTCCGTACCCCTCTCCGCCGTCCAACCTCTCCCCCGAGCGCAGTCAGTCAGGCATCGCGCAGGACGGAAGAGACGCTGGGCGTCGTTCTGTTCGAGCAGGTGGGTCAGGGCATCCCGCGGACCCCTGCGGGATAGGCGTTGCGCGACCATGTCGGGCGCGCCTCCGCCGAGTCGAACCGCGCCTCCGACCTCGTGGCGCTGCGGCCGGCGCGATTCCTGAGCGCCCATCCGGATTTCGGGGTGCGGGTCGCCGCCCGCATGGACTATGCCCACCTCATCACCGACGCGTTCGACGCCGACAACGTCTCAGGATCACCCCGCGGCGAAAATTTAATGCGGATGCCGCTGGGTTAGGAAACTGTCACGCCGCTCCGCGACCCGCTCGGGCGGCCCGCATCCGCGAGCCGGCCGACCTGCTGGCGCGGATTCGCGCGCCGCTGAACGGCAGAGATTCCACAAGGACTGGAAAACGAAGTACGGCGATGGGGCGCGGTCGCATCGTGAAGATGCGTCGGGCAAACTGACCGGGACCGTTTTCCGCAGGATCGGATAACGGTATCGGAGAACGAAGGCGCGCCGAGACGCACCGCAAGACACACGCGAAGACGCATGTGGGGTCGATCCCGCCGCCAGCGGCATCGGGAGCGGCCCCGACGGAGGGGCGCCATGCAGATCGATGTTGCGGCCGTCGAGTCGACGGCGGGGATTGAATTTTCGGGACCGCCGCTGCGCGCCCGGGGCTGGCTGCGCCGGGTGGATGCCGGGCTCGGCCACCTCGTGGAGATCCCGGCGGCACTGCTCGTCCTGGCCGAGATCGCGGTTCTGCTCAGCGGTGTCGTCAGCCGCTACGTGTTCCGCGATCCCATCATCTGGTCGGACGAGCTCGCCTCGATCCTGTTCCTGTGGCTCGCCATGCTCGGCGCCGTGGTCGCCTTCCGGCGCGCCGAGCACATGCGCATGACCGCTTTCGTGGCCATGAGCGGCCCGCGCCTGCGCGCCTTCCTGGAGACGGTCGCCCTGGTCGCCGGCCTGATCTTCGTCGCCCTGCTGCTGGAGCCGGCCTTCGAGTTCGCCAGCGAGGAGACCTTCGTGCAGACGCCGGCGCTGGAGCTGAACAACGCGTGGCGCGCCGCCGCCCTGCCGATCGGCCTCGGCCTCATGCTGATCGTGGCGCTGATCCGACTCCTGGAGACCGCCGACTGGAAACTGACCGTGGGGGCGCTGATCCTGGGGGGCGGTGTTGCCGCCGCGCTCCTGGCGCTGCAGCCGTGGCTCGCCAACCTCGGGAACCTCAACCTGCTGCTGTTCTTCGTCGTCGGCGTCGGCGCGCTGGTCTTCTCCGGCGTGCCGATCGCCTTCGCGTTCGGCCTGTCGACCTTCGCCTACATCACGCTGACCACCGACGCGCCCTCCATGGTGGTGGTCGGCCGCATGGACGAGGGCATGAGCCACCTCATCCTGCTCGCGGTGCCGCTGTTCGTGTTCCTCGGCCTGCTGATCGAGATGACCGGCATGGCGAAAGCCATGGTCGGCTTCCTGGCCTCGCTGCTCGGTCACGTCCGCGGCGGCCTGCACTACGTGCTGGTCGGGGCCATGTACCTCGTCTCGGGCATCTCCGGCTCCAAGGCCGCCGACATGGCCGCCGTCGCCCCCGTGCTGTTCCCCGAGATGAAGGCCCGCGGCGCCAAGGAGGGCGATCTGGTCGCCCTGCTCGCCACCACCGGCGCGCAGACCGAGACGATCCCGCCCTCGATCGTGCTGATCACCATCGGCTCGGTCACCGGCGTGTCGATCACCGCGCTGTTCACCGGCGGCCTGATGCCTGGCCTCGTCCTCGCCGCGACGCTGTGCGCGCTGGTCTGGTGGCGCTACCGCCGCGAGGACCTGAGCCACGTCGCCAGGCCGTCCGGCCGGGTCATCGGTCGCGCCTTCCTGGTGGCGATCCCGGCACTCGCGCTGCCCTTCGTGATCCGCTTCGCCGTGGTCGAGGGCATCGCCACCGCCACCGAGGTCTCGACCATCGGCATCGTCTACGCGGCGCTGGCCGGCCTGCTGATCTACCGTCAGTTCGAGTGGCGGCGGCTCTACCCGATGCTGGTGACCACCGCGACCCTGTCGGGGGCGATCCTGCTGATCATCGGCGCGGCCACCGGGATGGCCTGGGCGCTGACGCAGTCGGGCTTCTCGCAGACGCTCGCCGAGGTGATGAAGAGCCTCCCGGGCGGCGCGCTCGGGTTCCTGTTCGTCTCGGCCTTCGCCTTCATCATCCTGGGCTCGGTGCTGGAGGGCATCCCGGCGATCGTGCTGTTCGGGCCGCTGCTGTTCCCGATCGCGCGGGCAGTCGCGGTCCACGAGGTCCACTACGCCATGGTGGTCATCCTCGCGATGGGCATCGGCCTGTTCGCCCCGCCCTTCGGCGTCGGCTATTACGCGGCCTGCGCCATCAGCCGGATCCATCCCGATGCCGGGATGCGCCCGATCGTCGGCTACATCCTGGCCCTGCTGATCGGGCTGCTCGCCATCATCCTCGTCCCCTGGTTCTCGATCGGCTTCCTCTGACGATCTCCACCGCGGGGACGCGCCGCGCGCGATCAGATCATGCCGGCGCCGCCGGTCCGCGCGATCCGCTCGCGCTGCTCGGCGTAGCGTTCGGCCGCGGCGCGCCGCACTGCACCCTCGAGCCGGCTGACGAGATTCGCGAGGGTGGTCATCGTGCCGAGATCCCGATCGTGGCCGGGCGGGGGCCCGGCGTGCTGCACTGCAATATGCGCGCAGCTCCGGGGACATGTCAGGGTCTGCATCTCGGAGCTGTCATGCAACGAGATCATGATGTGCGCGGAGGGATGTGGACCGGCCCGACTTTCCGCTCGGAATGCCTGCCACCGGTCGGACCCCCTTAGGTCGATGCGACTTCCTGAAACTGCATCCCGCATATGGAGGCCGATTCCGCCGCTGGCGTCCTCGAGAGCGAATTGAAGCGATCCAGGGCGGCGCGTCCACTGAGATCGTGGCGCTGACTGGATTGCTTCGCTCCGCTCGCAAAGACGGGATGCCGCATCAACCGGATGGGATCGCGACAGCCCTATCGGGCCTGCGGCCTCGCCTGCCCGGCGAGGGGCAGGTCGCCCCGCGCCTCAAGTCCCTCGCGGATCGCGCGCTTTGTCACCTTGCCGTAGCCGGATTTCGGCAGGGCCTCCCAGAAGAACACGCGCCGAGGCAGCTTGTAACGAGCGACAGTCGCGGACAGCCACGCGATCAGCTCTCCCTCCTGCACCGCGGCCCCGGGACGGGCGACGCAGACCGCGACGCCGACCTCGCCCCAGCCGGGATCCGGGACGCCGAGAATCGCGGCCTCGGTGATCGCCGGATGCGTGAGGAGCTTCTCCTCGATCTCGCGCGGATACACGTTGGAGCCGCCGGAGATGTACATGTCCGAGGCGCGGCCGGTGATGAACAGGAAGCCCTCGGAATCGAGATGGCCGAGATCGCCGGTCCGGAACCAGCCGTCGCGGAACGCCGCCGCGTTGGCCTCCGGATTGTCGTAGTAGCCCGCGAACACGGCCGGGCCGCAGACGCAGATCTCGCCGGTGACGCCCGGCGGGCACTCGCGCCCCTGCATGTCCTGGATCTGGACCTGCATGCCGGTGCGCTCGAATCCGCAGGTGCCGACCTTGACGTCCGGCCCGTCCTCGGCCGCGTGCAGGCGGGGCGGCAGCACCGTGATGTTGCCCGTCACCTCGCCGAGGCCGAAGTATTGCACCAGCACCGGCCCGAGCACTCGCAGCGCGTGCTGCTGGTCCGCCCGGTACATCGGCGCGCCCGCGTAGATGACGTGGCGCAGGCTGGAATGGTCGTGCGTCGACACCGCGGGGTGCTCAGTCAGCAGCTTGACGATGGTCGGCACGGTGAAGAGATTCGTGACGCGCCACGCCTCGATGAGAGCCCAGACCTCCTCGGGATCGAGCCGCTCGCCCGCGGTCAGCACCGTCTTGGTGCCGGCCGCGACCTGCGCGAGCTGGTGGATGCCGGCGCCGTGCGAGAGCGGCGCCACGACCAGGGACGCGTCGGCCTCCGTCGTGCCCGGCATCAGGTCGCAGAGGTGATTGGTGATGACGAAGGCCATCTGGCCGTGGGTCAGGACCGCCGCCTTGGGGCGGCCCGTCGTGCCGGAAGTGAAGAAGAACCAGCACGGATCGTCGTGCTCGACATCGGCGACGGGCGCGGCCGCGCCGAGATGGTCGGCGACGAGCGCGTCGTAGCCGGCCCCGAAGGCCGCGTCGCCGATCGCCACGACGCGGTCCAGATCCGGGCAGGCCTCGCGCACCGCGGCGGCGTGCTCCGGGAAACCCGCGCCGCAGATCAGCGTCGAGGCGCCGCTGGCACGGGCGAGATAGGCGATCTCCGCAGGCGTCTGCCGGAAATTGGCCGGCACCCAGACGGCGCCGAGCCGGAAGCAGACGAACATCGACTCGAACAGCTGGTTGCTGTTGCGTGCCTGGACCAGGACGCGATCACCCTTGGTCACACCACGGGCGGCGAGCGCCGCCGCCATCGCGTCGACCCGGGCGTCGAGCTCGGCCCAGGTCCAGCGCCGCGCGCCCCAGGCGAGCCCCACCGCGTCCGGAAACCGGCGCGCGGCGCGGCGCAGGAAATGGGCGAGATTCATCACCCGCCGGGAGCACGGCGCGACCCCGCCGCGCGGCGCCCCCGCGGCGCTCATCAGGTGAGCTTCCCGCAGGCCTTCTCGAGCAGCGACCAGCCCTCGTCGCCGTACCGGCCCTTCCACTCGGCGTAGAAACCGGCCTTGCGCAGCTTGTCGCGGAAGGGCTCCGGGTCGGGCTTGTTGAAGACCATCCCGTTCTTCGACAGGTCCGCCTGCAGGTTTGCGTTGAGCTGGGCGACGTCCGCCCGCTCCTTCATGCCGGCGGCGTTGATGTGGCGGGCCACCGTCTCGCGCAGGTCCGCCGGCAGGCGCTCCCAGGCGCGGCGGTTCGCCAGGAACCAGTACCCGTCCCACATGTGGTTGGTGAGCGAGCAGTACTTCTGCACCTCGTAGAACTTCGTCGTGGAGATCACCGCCAGCGGGTTCTCCTGGCCCTCGACGATCTTGGTCTGCAGGGCCGAGTAGGTCTCGTTCAGGTTGATCGACGCGGGAGCCGCGTCGAAGGCCTTGAACATCGAGGTCCAGAGCGGCGAGACCGGGACGCGGATCCGGAAGCCCTTGAAGTCGTCGGGCGTGGCGATCGGCTTGGTCGACGAGGTGGTCTGGCGGTAGCCGTTGTCCCAGATCTTCTCCATGGCGACGAGGCCGGCCTTGGCGATCTGCTGGCGGACCCAGGCGCCGAGCTCGCCGTCCATGGCCGGCCAGACGGCGTCGTAGCTCGGGAAGGCGTAGCCGATGCCGTTGATCGACGCGTTCGGCACCAGCGTCGAGAGGATCAGCGGCGACATCGTGAAGAACTCGACGCTGCCCGAGCGCAGCTGGCTGAGCGTGTCGGTGTCGGAGCCGAGCTGGCTCGTCGGGAAGATCTTGAGGTCGAACCGGCCGCCGGTCTCCGTGCGCAGCGCCTCCGCCATCTCGCGGGCGCGGATATTCATCGGATGCGTGTCGGGCAGGTTGTTGGCGTACTTGTACGTGAATTCTGCCTTCTGCGCCCGCGCCACGTGCGGTGCCGCCACGGTACCGGCGATGAGGGCCGTCGAGCCGGTCGCCAGGAATCGGCGGCGGGACAGGGGCGTGCGGTACGGGGACATGGCGGCCTTTCCGGTGCGGGCGCGGGGCCCGACGTTTCCTCGGGTCCGCGTTGGTGCGGACTCCTGATTGCGGCCTCGATAGCCGCTGACCGGTGCCAGTCAACGGACTTTCGCGGCCGCGTCCCCGGGAATGATTGCATCCGGCCGCCGCTGATACGGGGCGACCGGAGGCGGCCCCGGCCGCGCGAGACCGTGGCGACGCGACGATGGCGCGGATGGCGCGCTCGGCCTCAGTCCTGGCCGGGCAGATGCACCGTCCAGGGTTCCTCGAAGGTGTGTTCCTCGAGGTTCACGCCCGGGCCGCCGCGGTCGACCACCACGAAGTCCTGCGGCTGGCCGTAGGGCGTCAGCACCCCGTGCCACGTGTTGCGCGCGTAGCAGACCCCCTGCCCCGGCGCCGTCACGAAGGCCTGGGGCGGGCCGGGACGGCCCTCCGCGTCCGGGCAGACCACCACCAGGAACGGCGCCACGCTCAGCGGCAGGAACGCCTGCGCGCCCAGCGGGTGCCGCTCGACCAGGCCGAGCCGCAGCGGCACCGGGTAGGGCTGCGCCTCGACCAGCCCGATCACCACCCGCGACCCCTCGCCCACGACCTCGACCGCCGCCAGATCGTGGAAGCGCCGCGCCATCCCGCCGTTCATCGGCCGCGGCGCCACCGCGGCGACGTCGATCACCGTGCCGAACGGCGCGAACGCCTCGGCCGTCAGCGGCCGGGCGACGACCGTGCGGGCGCCAGCGCTCACCGGCCGAGCCCGCGCGGCGCCAGCGCCGGGTGGCGGTTGACGTCCTTGTACAGCAGGTACCGGAACGGGCCCGGCCCGCCCGCGTAGCAGGCCTGGGGGCAGAAGGCGCGCAGCCACATGAAGTCGCCCGCCTCGACCTCAACCCAGTCGCGGTTGAGCCGGTAGACCGCCTTGCCCTCCAGCACGAACAGTCCGTGCTCCATGACGTGGGTCTCCTCGAACGGGATCGAGGCGCCCGGGCGCATGCTGACGATGTTGACGTGCATGTCGTGGCGCAGGTCGTCGGAGGCGACGAAGCGGGTCGTCGCCCAGGCGCCGTCGGTGCCGACCATGCCGGCCGGCTCGACCGCCGATTCGTGGGTGACGAAGGACGTCGGCGCGTCGAGGCCGGCGGCGGGCTGGTAGGCCTTGCGGATCCAATGGAAGCGCGCGGGCGCGTCGCCGTCGTTGCGCAGCGCCCAGGCCGCCCCGGGAGCGAGGTAGGCGTAGCTGCCCGGCCGCAGGGCGTGCCGCGCGCCCTCCAGGGTGAGGCTGGCCGTGCCGGCGACCACGAACAGGACGCCCTGGGCCTGCGGCTCCGGCTCGGGGGCTTGGCTGCCGCCGCCGGGGGCGACCTCCATGAGGTACTGGGCGAAGGTCTCGGCGAAGCCCGAGAGCGGCCGGGCCACGATCCAGGCCTGGGTCCTGTCCCAGCCCGGAAGGAGGCTGGTGACGATGTCGCTCATGACGCCGTGGGGGATCACCGCGTAGGCCTCGGTGAACACCGCGCGGCCGGTCATCAGCCGCGTCTGGCCGGGTAGGCCACCGCACGGGGGGTTGTAGGCTCCAGCGCTCATGGTCGGTCTCCAGAATTCGACTTCAAGCTGTAAACGTCTGTCGGGGATCTGGTCACGCGGTGCGCGGCTCGGCGACGGGCGCCTCGAGGATCTCCGCCGTGTCGGTGGTGTCCTCGCCGTTCAGGACGCGATTGGCCCGCACTCGGTCGATGTCGCCCTCCCAGGCGGCGATGACGACGGTCGCGACGCAGTTGCCGATCAGGTTCCCGAGGGCGCGGGCGATGCCGACAAACCAGTCGACCGATAGGACGAGGACCAGCCCGATCACCGGGATCTCCGGCACCGCCGACAACGTGGCGGCGAGGACGACGATCGCCGAGCCGGGCACGCCGTGGGCGCCCTTGGAGGTCAGGAGCGCGATGCCGAGGATCAGCATCAGGTGGCCGAAGGACAGGTCCGTGTTGGTCGCCTGGGCGATGAACACGGTGGCGAGGGTCAGGTAGAGCGAGAAGGCGTCGAGGTTGAAGGAGTAGCCGGTCGGGATCACGAGGCCGACGGTGGATTCTTTGATGCCGAGCCGCTCCAGCTTGCGCATGACCTGCGGCAGCACGCAGTCCGACGAGGCGGTGCCGGCGACGACGGTCAACTCCTCGCGCAGGTAGGCGAGCAGCTTGAAGAGGCTGAATCCCGCGAGCCGCATGATGCTTCCGAGCACCACGACCACGAAGAGCGCGACGCCGGCGTAGAAGAGCATCACCAGCATGCTGAGCTGCTTCAGGGACCCGACGCCGTATTTCCCGACCGTGAAGGCGACCGCGCCCAGCACGCCGAGCGGCGCCAGCCGCACGATGAAGCCGATGATCCGGAACAGGACCTCGGTGATGCGCTCCAGGCTGTCGGCCAGCGGCTTGCCGCGCTCGCCGAGGAGCGAGAGCCCGGCGCCGAACAGGATCGCGAGGAGCAGGACCTGGAGGATGTCGCCCTTGGCGAACGCGTCGATGAAGGTCGTCGGCACGATCTTCATCAGGAAGTCGACGGTGCCCGTCACCTGCCCGACGCGGTCGGTGTAGCTGGTGAGCGACTTGGCATCGAGGGTCGCCACATCGACGTTCATGCCGTGACCGGGCGCGAACACGTAGGCGAGGACGAGCCCCAGCGCGAGCGCGATGGTCGTCACCACCTCGAAGTAGATCAGGGACTTGAGCCCGACGCGACCGACCTTCCGGAGGTCGCCCGCGCCGACGATGCCGTGCACGACGACGCCGAAGACCAGCGGCGCGACCACCATCTTGATGAGCTTGATGAAGACGTCGCCCAGCGGCTTGAGGGTGACGGCGAAGTCGGGCCAGAGCCGGCCGACGAGGATGCCGATCATCAGGGCGGCCACAACCTGCCCGAACAGCGACCCGTACAAGCGCTTCATCGCGATCTCCCTCGGAAGGCTCGACCCGACCCGACCCGACCGCGATCGTCCCGCCTCTCATGGGCGGGTCCGGTCGAGCCCGACCGCGCGGCGCGGCGCCATTGTGCAAAGCGATGCCTGCTCGGCCTTCCCGGCGGCAAAATCGTGCCGAACGATCTAGACGTCAAATATCTATTTCATTTAGTTTGAAACGCTCAGAGTTTTAATCCGCCCATGGAACTGCGCCATCTCCGCTACTTCGTCGCTGTGGCGAAGCACCTGAGCTTCACCGCCGCCGCGGAGAGCCTCGGTGTCGCGCAGCCGCCGCTCAGCCAGCAGATCCGCGATCTGGAGGCGGAGATCGGGACGGCTCTCTTCGAGCGGACGACCCGGCGCGTGGCGCTGACGCGGGCAGGTCATGACTTTCACGTTCAGGCGATCGGGCTCCTGGAGCGGGCCGCCGAGGCCGTCGAGCGCGCCCGGGCGATCGGCGGGGGCACCGCCGGCATCATCAATGTCGGCCTGACGGGCTCGATGCTCGCGGGGCCGCTCGGGCACGCGATCCGGGATTTCGCGCAGGTCTATCCCGCGGTGGATCTCCGAATCCACGAGATGTCGCCGGATCGCCAGATCGCGATGCTGAAGGCGGGGCAGACCGACGTCAGCTTCCTGCGAGCCCCGCCGCAGGATGCCGATCTGGTCCGGGTCCGCGCGTGGAGCGAGACCGTGCAGGTCGTCCTTCCCAGGGGGCACCGTCTCGCGCGGGGCAGCCTCCGGCTCGCCGACCTGCGCGACGAGCGGTTCGTGTTCCTCCGGATGTCCGATTCGCTGTTCGCCAAGTATCTCTGGGATTGCTGCGTCGAGTCCGGGTTCGTCCCCACCATCACCCATCAGGCCGTCGAGGCGGCCTCATTGACGAGCCTCGTCGCATCCGGCCTGGGCATCGCCATCATCCCGGAATACGTCGCCCGGCTGGCGCATGCCGACGTGGTCTACAGGCCGCTCGAGGGACCCCGCATCCGCGCCGACGTCTTCGCGCTGTGGTCGCCCGCGAAAGCCGCCCTGGTCTGCAACTTCGTCGATCTGGTCCGCGACGGTCGGAAGACGCTCGCCGACTAGGCGGATCACCCGGGCCTCGGCGCCGTGGCGGGTGCCTATAGGACACGCGCCCCCCTCGGATCGCCGGCCGTGGCGGAGCAGCCCGATGCTTTTCCCTCACTGAATTTCTTGTATCCGCCTTCTTTTGGGTTCGCCATATTCCCGAAACGAATCTGATACGCTATTGCAGCTTAAGGTCCGGAGCGCTTGAAGCCACAATGCCTTCCCAGTTCATCCGCTCCGCGGCCTGGGCACCCACGATTGCTTTGTCGTGGTTCTGGGGGCTCGGGTTTTTCTACGCGATCCATGTCACGCTGACATACGGCTGGCTCGGGTTCCTTGCCTTCGCCTTGCCGAACGCGACCGGTCTCGGCCTGTTCGGCTGGATGCTCGGCGCGCCGCGTCGGAATATCGACGCGATCGTGGCCGCCGTGCAGGGCCCCTACGCGCTCCTGTTCATGGGAGCCCAGTTCTTCGCCGTCGCGATCACGATCTTCGGCTTCGCGGCCTACGCGTGGCTTCCCCTGTTCGGCCACGACGCCGCCGTGGGCGTGATCGCATTGGTCCTCGTCGCCTGCTCGCTCGGCCATGCCGTCCCGCTGCGCGGGATCCGCATCGTCCATTGCGGGGCGCTGGCGGTCGGGCTCGCCGCGAGCGTGATCCTGCTCGGCGGGCTGTCCGCGCAGCGGGACGGCTGGGACGTCCCGCTGCAGGCCTTCGACGAGCGCTTCTACGGGCTCGTCGTCCCCTCGCTGGTCGGCTTCCTGCTCGGCCCCTGGATGGACATCCAGCAGTGGCAGCGGGCGGTCGAGATCCGGCGCTCGGGCGGGTCGGTGCGCGCGGCCTACGTGACCGGCGCGCTCCTCTTCCTCGGTCTCCTGACGATCAACGCGCTCATCGCCGCGCGGGCGGGGCTCGGCATGCCGGTCGTCTCGTCCGACGGCCTGTCGGGAGCCTACGCGGCCGTGGCGCAGGCGATCGGGCGCGAACCCGCGACCGGCGTCGCGGTGGCCTTCGTGATCTGGACGGCGATCGCCGCCGCGACCACGATCGACAGCTTCTACAGCGCCACGCGCTGGCTCGGGATCTCGGTCACGGCCCGCAGCAATTCCCCGCTCCTCGCCTTCGTGCCGGCCGGCCTCGTGGCGTCGCCGGTCTGGATCCTCGGTGCCGCGCTCGCCACAGCGGCGGCGGCGATCTGGGCGAACCTCTCGCTCCTCTACCTGATG
This sequence comes from Methylobacterium sp. 190mf, assembly GCF_900107945.1. Lineage (NCBI taxonomy): Bacteria > Pseudomonadati > Pseudomonadota > Alphaproteobacteria > Hyphomicrobiales > Methylobacteriaceae > Methylobacterium > Methylobacterium sp. 190mf. The sequence continues at coordinate 100,250 of NZ_FNVI01000024.1, forward strand.
ATGCCCTTCGCCACGCTCCTCGTCGGGGCGGCGGCGTGTCTCGTGTGCGAGACGCTCGGCGCGACCCGCCGCTACGACCCGGTTCTCACCTCCATGATCGGGGCGACGGCGTGCCTGATATTCGTGACAGGCTATCTGGCCCCGAGCTGGGCGCTGCTGGCCATCGCGCCGCTGATCGGCCTGATCGGCGCTCTCCCGATGATCGCCGAGGTCCTCGGCTGGCGCGCGCCGCCGCCGGTCGCGGAGCTGATCCCGGCGGCGGAGCGGGCGCCGCGGGCGGCGCCGGTGCCCGTGGCGTTGGACCAGACCGACGCCGTCGCGTCGCACGGGTTCGACGGGCACTGGTTCGTCCTGCGCCTCATCCCGACCTACGACGACACCAACTCGGTCGGGAACGTCTACTTCGCCAATTACGTGCGCTGGGTGGGCAAGGCCCGCGAGCTGTTCTTCAACATCTGCATGCCGGATTTCGACCTGAAATCGACGGACTTCTACATTCTGACGAAGTCCTTCCAGCACGACTTCCGCCGGGAGGCGATGGAGTTCGAGCCGGTCACCGTCCGTATCTCGATCGCGAGCCACAACAGGAAGTTCGTGACCCTGGCGCACGAGATCCACAGCGAGGTCAACGGCCTCCTCGGCCGGGGCGAGCAGTCGCTGATGTTCGTGGACACCGTCCACTATCGCCCGCTCGATATTCCGCGGGCGATCATCGAGGGCTTCCTGCCCTACTGGCCGAAGACGTCCCCGCACGCCGTCGCGGGCGGGAGCGGCACGACCGGCGTCGCGCCGCTCGGCGTCTGAACGCGCCTCACGCCGCCTGAACCGCCGCCGGGAGGAGTTGACCGCTACGCGCCAGCGCGGCGGCCTGCTCGGCCGGCAGCGGCTTGCTGAACAGGTAGCCCTGGAACTCGTGGCACCCCTGCTCCAGCAGGCAGGCGCGCTGGGCATCCGTCTCGACGCCCTCCGCGGTGATCGTCATGTCGAGGCTCGTCGCCATGTCGATGATCGCGTTCACGATCGCCGCAGCGCTCCGCTCCTGCGGCAGGTCGCGGACGAAGCTCTGGTCGATCTTGATCTTGTCGAAGGCGATCCGGCGCAGGTAGCTCAGGCTCGAGTAGCCTGTCCCGAAATCGTCGAGGGACAGCCGCACGCCCATCTCGCGGAGCTTGGCGAGCGTGGCGTTGATCGCCGGCGTGGCCTCCAGGAACACCGATTCGGTCACCTCCAGCTCCAGGCGCGGCGCGGCGAGCCCGCTCGTGCGCAGCGCGGAGCGGACGAGTTGCGTCAGGTCCGAGTGGCGGAACTGCCGCGGGGACAGGTTGACGGCGATGCGGACATCTCCCGGCCAGCCCGCCGCGATCCGACAGGCCTCGCGGAGGATCCACTCGCCCAGCGGTATGATCACCCCGGTCTCCTCGGCGAGCGGGATGAACTCGCCGGGCGAGACGAAGCCGCGCACCGGATGTTTCCACCGGATCAGCGCCTCGAAGCCGCGCACGCGGCACTCCTTGGCCGCCACGATCGGCTGGAAGTAGAGGACGAACTCGTCCCGATCGAGGGCGCCCCGCAGGTCGGCCGTCAGGGCGCGCCGCGCCTCGATCCGCTCATCCATCTCCGCTTCGTAGAAGCGGTAGCCGTTCCGGCCCTCGCTCTTCATGCGGTAGAGGGCGAGGTCGGCCCGCCGCATGATCTCCTGGCACCCGTCCTGCGGGGCGATCGCGATCCCGATGCTGACGCTGACGGTCAGCCGGATGCCGTCGATGGTGAAGGGCGACGCGAGCGCCTCGACGATGCCGTTCGCGAGCGACTCGATGCCGTGCAGGTCACGGGCGCTCCGTCCGGTCGCGAGGACCGCGAACTCGTCGCCCGCCAGACGGGCGAGCTGAACATCGGACGCCTCGAAGCTCCGCAGCCGCTCGGCGACCGATTTCAGGAGCCTGTCGCCGGCCGCGTGGCCGAAGGTGTCGTTGACGCTCTTGAACTCGTCGAGGTCGAGGGCGAGCACGGCGAACCGGTCCCCCTGCGCGAGCCGTTCCCGCGCCGTTTCCTGGAGCTGATGGAACAGGACCCGATTGGGCAGATCGGTCAGGGAATCGTGCAGGGCGAGATACGACAGCCGCTCCTCGGAGCGCCGCTTCTCGGTCACGTCGGAGCCGACGCCGCGATAGCCCGAGAATGCGCCGGCCCGGTTGAAGGTCGGCTTGCCGCTGAGGCACCACGTCCGCCGCTCGCCGGCGATGTCGAGCTGCAGGTGCAGGTTCCGGAAGGCGCGCCGCTCGGCGATGCAGCCCCACAGGGTGGTGCTCGAGTGGCTCCTGGGCGGCGCCACCGGCGGCAGCAGCAGCCGCTCCAGGGGCAGGCCCATCAGCTGGCGCTCGGAGGAGCCGGCGACCTCGATCAGGCGCGGCGAGACGTGTTGGAGGCGCAGGTCGGCATCCGTTTCCCAGAGCCAGTCGCTGGCGCTCTCCTCGAACTCGTTGAGCAGGAGGTGGGTGAATTCCTGCTGCCGTTCCAGCTCAATCTGCGCGATGACCCGCATCGTCAACAGCCGGCTGAGATGCACGATCGTGAAGCAGATGAAGATCGCGTAGAAGAACAGCAGGACCGCGACGTAGATGTAGAAGGGCTCCCCGGTCGTCGCGAGGGCGATGAATGAGCCGAGGATGATCAGGCCGGAATAGCCGATGGCGACGCGGGGCAGCACCGCCGCGCTCATGCCGGTCGCGATCAGGCCCGCGATGCTGGAGGCGATCAGGAGCCGCCCGTGCGCGTCGGCCCCGGCGAAGAGCATGACCGGGATGGAGGCCAGCAGGAGGCCGTAGGCCTGGGCGGCCAGCACCACGCCCTGGACGAATGAGGACGGCACTTCGAGGGGTTTCGGACGGGAGCGCCAGCGCCAGCACTGCTGGAGCGAGACCACCGCCAGGGGCAGGACGAGCGCCTCGAGCCCGGCGAGGTAGACCCGGTTGCCCGGTTGCCAGAACAGATAAACGATGACCTGTACGACGCTGAGGCTCACAAGAATCGTGAAGGGAACCAGGCGGAGCGCGACGTCGAGCTGCTCGACGCGGGCCCGCGCGCGAAGGTTCGCGTCGAGTGGATCCGCTTTGCGATCGGTATCGATCAGGAAAGAAATCAACATCTCGCGCGACGCAAACGCCCTCTGAAAAACCTTTACGATCGAAAACTGCGGCTCTCGCTATTTAGATGCATACACAATCGCTCGCTTGCACAAGTACAAGTCGCTCGTCGGTTTACAACTCGTAAATATCGCACCAGCACCCGGCGCTGCGGCTCGCATCCGCCGGGCGGCGGCGCTAAGAGGCGAGCGCGCCCCGGTCGCGGCTCAGCCAGAGCCGTCCGCGGGGCCGAGTAGGATGAAGCAGACGATGCCGCAAACGCTGGGCCTCAACCGCATCCTGGGCGGTGCGATCGGTGTCATCGCCCTGGTGTCGGTCCTGACCAGCGGCGCGGTCCTGATCACGGCCGATCAGCTGCGGGACGCGACCGATGCCCGGAGCCGGTCCAACCAGCTGATCCGCGCCCTCGACGGCTTCCGCGCGGCCATGCTCAATCAGGAGACCGGACTGCGCGGCTACCTGATCACGGGCCGCGACGGCAGCCTGGAGCCCTACCGCACGGGGCGCCAGACACTGGACGAGGCGATCGACAGGCTCAGGACCCTGATCGGCCACGATCCCGAGCGGACGCGCCTCTTGGCCGACGCGGTGGCCGCGGCCCGCAGCTGGCAGACCGAGGTCGGCGAGGTCGTCGTGCGAATCGCGGCCGATCCGGCGAAGCGTGACGAGGCGGTCAAGATCGAGGCGGACGGTCAGGGCAAGCGGCTGTTCGACACCTTCCGCGAGAAGCTCGCGGCCATCGAGGGTCTCGAAGGAGCGGTTCGGGCCGCGCTGGCCGAGCGCGTCGCGCGGAGCGAGCGCAACGAGGGCCTCGCCCTCTGGGGCGGAACGCTGATCACGCTGCTGATCTGCCTGGGCATCGGGGTCGCCATCAACCGCCTCGTCGTCAGGCCTCTCGTGGCGGTGATGGGCTTCGTGGGACGGGTCGGCGAGGGCGACCTGTCGAGCACGCTCGATGTCCGCGCCGGCGGCGAAGTGGGCCGTCTGAGCACGACGCTGAACACGATGGTCTCGGGTCTGTCGGACTTGGCGCGGACGAACCGGGCGGCGACGGCGGACCTGAACGCGGCCGCGGCCGAGATCCGCGCCTCGGCGCAGGAGCAGGCGGCCTCGGTCGAGCAGCAGTTCGCCGCCGTGCAGGAGACCGCCGCCACGGTCGACGAGATCACCCATTCGGGGGCGCAGATCTCCAAGCGCGCCACCGAGGTGATCGCCACCGCCCAGGCCACCGCCCAGACCTCGCGCCAGGGGCTGCGCGCGGTGTCCGACACCGCCAAGGCCATGGACGCGATCCGCGAGCAGGCGGAGGCGGTGGCGGGCAACATCGTCAGCCTGTCGGAGAAGACCCAGACGATCGGCGACATCATCGAGACGGTCAACGACATCTCGGAGCGCACGCACCTGCTGGCGCTGAACGCCGCCATCGAGGCGGCCGCGGCCGGCGAGAGCGGGCGCAGCTTCTCGGTGGTGGCCTCGGAGATGAAGCTCCTGGCC
>NZ_FNVI01000028.1:0-74159 GCF_900107945.1 Methylobacterium sp. 190mf
CCAAGTCTACGTCGATCAGGTCCTGGTGCCCGAACTCGCACCCGGGGACATCGTGATCATGGACAATCTCGGCAGCCACAAAGGCCCGGCCGTGCGCGCGGCGATCGAGGCGGCGGGCGCGCGGCTCCTGTTCCTCCCGCCCTACTCGCCGGACTTCAATCCGATCGAGATGGCGTTCTCGAAGTTGAAGGCGGGGCTGCGCAAGGCCGCGGCGCGCACGCGCGAAGGGCTCTGGACCACAATCGGGCGGCTCGTCGATGCCGTTACGCCCGACGAGGCCGCAAACTTCTTCGTCGCGGCAGGATACGACCCCGATTAAACCGAAACCGCTCTAGCGCTCGGTGAGCTTCATCTCGATCCGGCGGTTGCGGGCGTAGGCTTCCTCGGTCGCCCCGGCTTCCAGGGGCTGGAACTCGCCGAAGGCGCCCGCCAGGAGGTGCTGCGGCGGGATCCCCTTGCCGGCGAGGAACTGCACCACCGCGATGGCGCGCGCCGCCGAGAGCGACCAGTTCGACGGGAACTGCGACGTGCTGATCGGGCGCGCGTCGGTGTGTCCGTCGACGCGCAGCACCCAGGGCAGATCCGCCGGGATCTGCTTGGCGAGCTCCGAGACCGCGCCGGCGATGCGGTCGAGCTCCGGCCCGGCCTCGGGCTTGAGGGTCGCGGAGCCGGCCGGGAACAGCACCTCGGATTGCAGCACGAAGCGGTCGCCGACCACGCGGATGTCGGGCCGGTTGCCGAGGATCTGCCGCAGGCGGCCGAAGAAGTCGGACCGGTAGCGGGCCAACTCCTGGACCTTCTGCGCGAGGGCGACGTTCAGCCGGCTGCCCAGCTCGGCGATCCGGGCCTGGGATTCCTTGTCGCGGCTCTCGGAGGCCGCGAGGGCGTCCTCCAGGGCGGCGAGCTGGCGGCGCATGGCGCTGATCTGCTCGTTGAGCAGGTCGATCTGGGACTGCGCCCGCCGGGTCGCGCCGCGCTCGGTCTCCAGCTGCATGTCGAGGGTGCCCGCCGCGCCCTGGCTGACCGTCGCGGCCTCGGCCTGCACCTTGGCCCGGTCGCGCTCGGCCTCGACGCCGGCGAGCGTCATGCGAAGATTGCGGGCCTCCTCTTCCTGGTTGCGGCGGTTCGTCCGCTCCAGGGCGAGGAGGTCGGTGAGATCGGCGATCTGGCGGTTGAGCCTGGCCAGGGTCTCGTCCCGTCCGGTCAGCTCCTGCGACAGGAAGAACTGCCCGACCACGAAGACCGTGAGCAGGAAGACCACCGACAGCAGCAGCGTGGCCAGCGCGTCGACGTAGCCGGGCCAGACGTTGAGCGTCCGCCGGGTCCGGGTCGCCGTGGAGGCCACTAGACGCGCTCCCGGCCCAGCCGGTCCAGCACCTGCTTCAGCTCGCGCTCGCGGCTCGCCTGCGCCTCGACCCAGTCGCGGATCATCTGCTGCTCCGCGCGCATGTGCTGGACGAGCCCCTGGATGCCCTCGGCGAGGTTGGTCATCGCCTGGGTCGCCGCGCGGCTGCCGCCACCCTCGGCCACCAGGGCGCTCAGGCGGTCGACCGCCTCCTTCAGCTCCTGCGTGCCGGCGGCCGGCCGCGCCGCGGTCGCCGCCGCCGCGACCGGCGCCGTCTCCGGAGCTGCCGCGCCGGACATCAACCAGTCCTGCAACTCGTTGTGGAACCGGGCATGGGCCTGGCCCGCCTGCAGTTCCAGGAAGCCGGTGATCAGCGACGAGGCGAGGCCGAACAGCGAGGCCGAGAAGGCCAGACCGATGCCGGAGAGCGGCACCGCGAGGCCCGATTTCAGCTCGTCGAACATCACGCCGGCATCGCCGCCGCCGCGCATGCCCTTGATGACGCCGCCGACCGCCGACAGCGTGTCGATGAGGCCCCAGAACGTGCCGAGCAGGCCGAGCAGGATCAGGATGCCGGAGATGTAGCGCAGGATCTCGCGGCCCTCGTCGAGGCGCACCGCGATCGTGTCGAGGTAGCCGGTCGTCCCCGGCAGGGTGGCTCCGCCGGCCCGCGCGGCGATCATCGGCGCCATCGGCGCCAGCAGGGCGGGCGGCTTCTTCACCTGCGCGCCGCCCGCGACGGCGTTGACGTAGGCGGTCTCGCGGAACAGCCGGACGACCTGCCCGAAGGCGATCAGGACGGCGATCAGCAGCACACCGAGGATGAGCCCGTTGAGCCCGGGATTGGCCAGGAAGGCCGGTGTGATCTGCCGGAACAGAATGAAGGCCAGGAAGCCTACAAGGATCAGGAAGATGACCATCCGCCCGAGATAGATCCCGGGCTGTGCCAGCGGCCCATTCTTGTCGTCGCCGGTTTCTCGGGCGGCCATCGATCGTTCTAGCCTGATCTCACCACGCGGCAGCCGGCCATCGGCGCCCCTCGGGGGGCACTGTGGGGGTAGGCCCGCACGCGATCAAGTCTCGGGAAGGTCATCGCGGAGCTATGCCCAGGCCGATCGAGACCAGTCCCGCACAAAAGGCTTAGCGGCCTGCGACCGCCTTACGCCAAACCGGCATCCACCGGGCCGGACAGGGCGCTAATCCCAGAACTGCGGCGCGGTCTCCTCGAGATTCGGCCCCAGGCGGAGGGCCGCGACCCGCGTGGCGAGGCCGCGCGCGTCCGTCTCCACCGCGATGCCGCACAGGGTGCCCTCGCCGACGGCGACCTCCCAGCGGGAGCCGGGCGTCTTCTGGATCATGCGGCGGATCGGCTCGTCCTTCTGCATGCCGATCACCGAATCGTAATCGCCGCACATGCCCGCATCCGACATGTAGGCCGTGCCGCCGGGCAGGATCCGGTGATCCGCCGTGGGCGTGTGCGTGTGCGTCCCGACGACGAGGCTCGCCCGGCCGTCGAGGTAGTGGCCGAAGGCCTGCTTCTCGCTCGTCGCCTCGGCGTGGACGTCGACGATCACCGCGTCCGCCGCCGCGCCGAGGGGGCAGGCGGTGAGCTCGCGCTCCACCGCCGCGAAGGGGTCGTCCATCGCGTCGAGGAAGACCCGGCCCATCACGTTGACCACGAGGACGCGGGCGCCGCCCTGGGTCTCCACGACCGTGGCGCCGCGGCCCGGGGTGCCGGGCGGATAGTTCGCCGGCCGCACCAGGCGCGGCTGGCGGGCGATGAACACCATCGCCTCGCGCTGGTCGAAACTGTGGTTGCCGAGGGTGACCGCGTCGGCGCCCGCCTGGATCAACTCGTCGCAGATCGTCTCGGAGATGCCGAAGCCGCCGGCCGCGTTCTCGCCGTTGACCACCACGCAGTCGAGGCGCCAGCGCTCCCGGAGCCGCGGCAGGTGCTCGCACACCACGGTGCGGCCCGAACGCCCGACGACGTCGCCGAGGAAGAGCAGGCGCATGGGTCAGGCGGTCCTGTCGCAGCGGATCACGCCGGCTTCGGTGATCACGTACTGGAGGGGGCGGTCGTGCGGCTCGGCCGGCACCCGCTCCACCTCCTGGGCGGCGAAGCCGATGCCGACGGTCAGGACGGGGTTCGTCCGGGACAGGCGCGCGATCGCACCGTCGTAGTAGCCGCGGCCGTACCCGATGCGCTGCCCGGTCCGGTCGAAGGCCGCGAGCGGCACGATCAGCGCGTCGGGCTCCACCGGCGGCAGCGACGGGTCGGGCTCGCTGAGGCCGAACCGGCCGGCGACGAGGGCGTCGCCGGCGCGCCATTCCCGGAACACCAGGCCGTCCGGCGTGACGTGCGGCAGGGCCACGGCCTGCCCGCGGGCGCGCAGGCCCTCGGCGGCGGGCCGGGGATCGACCTCGCTGCGGATCGGCCAGAAGGCGCCCACGAGACGGGCCTGGGCGAGCTCGGGCAGCGCGAGGAGCGCGGTCCCGATCGCCGTCGAGGCCGCCTGCCGGGCCGCGGGATCGAGGGCGTCGCGGGCGGCGAGGGCCGCGGCGCGGAGTTCCGCCTTGCGGGCGGCGTCCGGAGCCTCGGTGCCGGTTCTGGGAGAGGTCGGGTGCGGAGCCACGTGAGCCGTTGGAGGATCGATCCCGGGAAACCTACAGCGTAGGTGGGCGCCGTGTTGGCCAAGTCCAGGGACGAGGCCAGGGACAGCTCCCGAGGGAGTCGATAAGGCCCCGGGGATAGTGCTCCTGACGAACTCTGCAGCCCCGCTCCCATCATGTAGCGGTCCCGGCGCGTTCCCGCCAGGGCCGGGCACCGCAAAATCCGCGGGCCGATCCGTCAGGCCGGCCCGCCCGGCCCGTCCTTCGTCCCGGCGGCCCGCGCCCGGGCCACCGCCAGGATCGCGTTGCGGCCCTCCTGGTCGGCGATCGACTGCCACAGGCCGATCAGCTCGCTGAGCTCGGCCAGCGGGCGCGGCGCCGGCGCCCCGAAGAACGCGGCGAGCGGGACGCCGGTCGCGGCCGCGATCCGACGCAGGCGGGCGCTGGCGTCGCGCCGGCCGCCGCCCCGGTCCTCGACGCCGATCGCTTCCATGGCAGAGCACCTGAATCAGAGTACAGATCGCAGCTTGAAGCGATTGTTGCGTCTTGGAAGAGCCAATACAATTTATCCGATCGGGGAATAGAGCAGCCCGAAGGCGTTATCCACGCCGATGTCTGAACGCATGGGTCTGGGTCGGCGGGCGCTGCGGCAGCGCGGCGTGCGGGACATCCGATCGCGCCCTCGGCGGCCCGCCGCGATGCGACGCCGCGTCCGCGCTGCCGACACGCTGCAGCAACACCGGGACCGCGATGAACGAGGCGGGCGCGGGAGCGCGCCGCGCGGATTTGATTTACCACGCTCCCAGTCATCCGGGCCGCTCGGGCGCGGATCGCGGTCCCGATCCATTGTCAGGAGGCTGCGCGACTCTTGCAGTGGGGAAGGCACCCGCGAGGGACCGACCAGGTTTGAGACGACGGTGACCGATCGTGGCACAGATCGACCATAACATCGCTGTCGCGACGTGGCTCACCCCCGTGCAGCCGGCCCATCCCGAGCGTCCGGGCCCGAACCGCCCCGACACCACCGCCGAGCTGGGCGACCTGTGGCGGATCCTGTGGCGGCGCAAGCGGCTGGTCCTCGGGACGGCGCTGCTCCTCGGCCTGCTCGCCCTCGCCTACGCGCTGATCACGCCCTCCCTCTACACCGCCACGGCGCAGATCCTGATCGATCCCCGCGACCGCCAGGTCGTCTCGAACGACGTCAACCCCGCCGGGCTGTCGCCGGACGGCGGCATCGCGCAGGTCGAGAGCCAGGTGAAGGTGATCGAGTCGGACGCCGTGCTGGGCCGGGCGGTCGATCAGGTCGGGCTCGCGACCGCGCCGGGCTTCGGCGCGCCGCAGGACGGCGTCGTCACGCGGGTCCTCGGCGAGCTCCGCGCGCTGGTGGCCGGGCCGAGGGCGGAGCGGCCGGTCGACGCCCGCGGCCGGGCGCTGGACCAGCTGCGGCGGCGGCTCGCGGTCAAGCGCGCCGACAAGGTCTTCGTCATCGATCTCGTGGTCACCACGACGGATCCCGACCTCTCGGCGCGGATCGTCAACGCCATCGCGAGCGCCTACCTGACGGACCAGACCGACGCCCGCTCGGACGCCGCCAAGCGCGCCGCGGGCGAGCTGCGCGGCCGCCTCGACGAGCTGCGCAACGCGGTCAACGTCGCCGACAAGAAGCTCGAGGATTACAAGGCGCGCAACGGCCTGATCGCGTCGAGCGGCCGGCTCGTGAACGAGCAGCAGCTCACCGACCTGAACGCGCGGCTGGTCGCCGCGCGTGCGCGGACCGCCGACGCCAGGGCGCGGCTCCAGGGGATCCGGGAGGCGCGCGGGCAGGCGATCGGGTCCGGAGCGATGCCGGAGGCGGTCCAGTCCTCGGTGATCGAGCGCCTGCGCGGGCAGTACGCGGAGCTCGCCGCCAAGGAGGCGGACCTGCGCACCAATCTCGGCGAGCGCCACCCGTTCATCGCCGCGGTGCGCGCCCAGATGCAGGACGTCCGCCGGCTGATCGACGCCGAGCTGAACCGCATCGCGGGCGCCGCGGAGACCGAGGCCCAGCGCGCCCAGGCCAACGAGCGGACCCTCGCGGCGGAGCTGGAGCGCCTGCAGCGGCAGTCGGCAGTGAACGCCCAGTCGTCGGTGCAGCAGCGCGAGCTCGAGCGCGAGGTCGACGCTGCGCGCTCGGTCTACAACGCCTTCCTGGTGCGCGCCCGGGAGATCAAGGAGCAGACCAGCATCGACAGCTCGAACGCCCGGATCATCACCGCGGCGCGACCGCCGCAGGATCCGAGCTGGCCGCCGCGGCTGATCCTGGTCGCCGCCGCCCTCGCGGGCGGCCTCGGCCTCGGCGCCGGCCTCGCGCTGACGCGGGAATATCTGGCGCCGACCGTGCTCTCACCGCGGCAGCTGGAGCGGCTGTCGAACGCCCCGGTGGTGGCCGTGCTGCCCGGCCTGCGGCCGCGGGGCGCGAGCGCGAGCGCCGCGAGCCTCACCCTCGACCACCTGGCCGCGACCTCCGGCGCGAGCGGCCACGCGCTGGCGCTGCTCGTCACCTCGGGCGAATCCGACGAGGCCGAGCGCCAGGCGGTGATCGGGCTGCTCGCCGCGGTCGCCGTCGCGCGCGGTGACCGCGTCCTGCGCGTCGACGCCGACCTGCGGGCGGACGGCTCCGGCACCGGCGGCCTCCTCGACGTGCTCCGCGGCGAGCAGAGCCTCAACGCCGTGACCCGGACGGACCCGGCCTCCGGCGCCCGCCGGGTCGGGCTCGGCGACACCGAGAAGCCCCTGCGCGATGCCCTGACCCCCGCCAATGTCGAGCGCTTCATCGCGGGCGTGAAGGGACGCTTCGACCTCGTGCTCGTCGACGGCGGCGTGCTGACCGAGAACCTGCGGCTCGGTCCCCTGGCGGCGGCCGCCGACCGGCTGCTCCTCGTCGCCTGCAACGGCGCGACGCGCCAGCGCGACCTGATCGACCTCGTCGACACGTCGGAGGCGCTGGGCCGGCCGATCTCCGGCTCCCTGCTCCTGACCCGGCGCAAGGCGTGAGGACCCTCCGGCAGACCGGCTTCGCGCGCCGCCACGATCCGGCGGCGCGCACGGGCCCGGTTTTGCGCGCCCTGCTGCGGGCGGAATCGGTGGCCCTGTCGGTCTGGGCCCTGCTCCTCGTCGGGGTCTCGGGCGGCCTCCTGTGGGTGCTCGGCCTCAATTACGAGGGGATCACCGGCTCGGCCGCCTCGAAGATCCACCCCGCCACCTACCTGGCGGTCGTCCTGATCGGCTGGACCCTGATGCGCGCGGGCAATCCGGTGATCCCGGTGGCCGGGGCGCTGAACCGGCGGCCGGCCAGCGTGCTCCTGGCCGCCTGCGGCGTGCTGCTCCTCGCGCTGATCGCGGCCCGGGGCGGCGCGGGCCTCGCCGGCTCCATCGACACCTTCGTGCTCGCCGGCCTCGCCCCGATCCTCCTGATGGACAGGGACGCCGAAACGCTCGGGCGGCTGGAGACGATCTTCCACCTCGTGATGCTCGCCAACGCCCTGCTCGGCCTGTTCGAGCTCGCGAGCGGCCAGCGCTTCTTCCCCTACCGGTTCGACGGCGTGGCGTTCGAGTCCGACACCCGCTCGGCGGCCCTCCAGGGCCACCCGCTGGCCAACGCGACCATGACGGCGTGCTACATCCTGGCGCTGGCCAAGGGCGGCGGCCGCCTGGCGCCGATGCCGCGCGCCGCCATGATCGTCCTCCAGCTCGTCGCCCTGGTCACGTTCGGGGGCCGCTCGGCCACCGTCACGACGCTGATCCTCGGCGGCGCTGTCGGGCTCGTGTCCCTGAACCGCACCCTGCGCACCGGCCGCGTCCCGCTGGCGGCGGCGGCCTGCGCGTGCTTCGCCCTGACGCTGCTGCCCGTGCTGGTCGCGGTCCTCGCCTCGGCCGGGTTCTTCGACACCCTGCTGGACCGGTTCGTCTCGGACGGCGGCAGCGCGCAGGCCCGGGTCGACATGCTCACGGTGTTCGACGCGATCCCGTTCCGGCAGCTCCTGCTCGCCCCCGACTTCCTGCAGGTGAACACGCTGCGCCGGATCTACGGCCTGGAATGGGGCATCGAGAACTCGATCATCTCGGCCGTGCTCTACCACGGCATCCTGGTCACGGGGGTGCTGGTGATCGCGGTGGGGCTCTACCTCGCGGAGATCGCGCGGGATTGCCGGCGCGGCGTCTGGCTCCCGATCCTGGCCTTCGTGATCCTCGTGAACACGTTTGAGGGACTCGCCGGCAAGACGACCCTGCTCGCCAAGTTCGCCCTGATGCTGATCGTCCTGTTCCCGCCCCTTCCGCGCCGCGGCTGAGAGGGCCCGAGCCGCGGATCGGTCGGGGACCGCCTCAGGGCCGGGCCCGCAGCCCGAGCGCCGCGATCAGGGCGGGATCGGCGACGTGCGCGTCGTCCATGAGGCCGAGGCCGTCGAACAGGTTCCAGAACGACCACGCGAACCCGTTCGCCTCCGCCGCCAGCCGGACGTCCCGGATGTAGGCGGCCCGGTCCGGCGCCCGGGACGCCGTGAAACGGGCGTCGGTGCGCAGGGCGCCGAACTCGCCCATCAGCACCTGCCCGCGCGGGATCCCGTAGAGGTCCGCCCAGGTCGCGACCGGCGCCATCGCGTCGGCGATGTAGGCCGGGCCGGGCGCGGCCTCGAAATACGCGTGCAGTTTCGCCTCGATCACCGCGCGGTCGCGCGCCTTCTCGGCCTGCGGCACCGTGCGGTCCGTCTCCATGCGCGCCCGCACCGCCGCGAGGGTCTCGCGCAGCGTGCCGCGGCTCCCGGGCCAGGGCACGGCGGTGAGCCAGCGGTAGAACGGCTCCTCGGTGAGCCAGGTCGCCCCCTGGTGCGAGAACAGGTACGGCTCGTAGAAATGGAAGGTGTAGAGGAGCGGCGCGAACCGCGCGAGCGCGGCCGGATCCAGAGCCGTCAGGCCGGCGACGAGGCTGCCGCAGGAGCCGGTCGCCACCAGGGTGAGCGCCGGCGCGGCCGCGCGGGCCGCGGCCAGGAGCCCGTCCTGCACCCGGTTCCAGGCGCCGGCGCCGCAGGCCTGCGGCGGCTCGTTCACCGGCTCCAGGGCCACGCGGTCCGTGCCCTTCCGTGCGCACAGGCGCGCGAGGTCTCCGACGAGGTCGCGATAGGCCGCGAAGAGCGGCGCCCGGTCCGAGCCGTAGAACGCGTCGGGCGTGTAGTGGTGGGTCGCGGCGTTCGCCTGGACATTGACCAGGACGCGCAGCCCGGCCGCCAGCGCCGCGTCGACGGCCTCCGACAAAATGCCGAGGAGTTCGGCGCGCCGCGGCCCCGTGAAGGCCACGAACGGCCCGGGATCGAGGGGCAGGCGCACGAAGTCGAAGCCGAACCCGGCGATCCGGGCGAGGTCGTCGCGGGTCGGCACCGGCCGGCCGGCCTGGAAGGGCGGCCACGCGTAGTCGGTCCGCGGGGGCGGGTACTCGGTGGTCAGCGAGAACCAGGGCCAGAGGGCGATGCCCCGGCGCAGGGCGACCGGCGCGGGACTACCCTGGACGGGCCGGACACCCGCACCCGCCGCGAGGGCGCCGGCGAGCACCGACCGCCGGCTGGGGCCTACCATCTCGGACCGGCCGGAGCGGCGACGGGCTCGGCCGCGGTGGCGCGCGCCGCGCGGTCCGGGGCCGGCGGGTAGCCGCCGACACGGCGCAGCGCATCTTCGTACGAGGCCAGCACGGCATCCCAGCGGAACTGCTCGGCGCGCGCCCGCGCCGCCGCGCGGGCCGCCGCGACCGCGGCCCCGTCGGAGAGCACACGCTCGATCGCCGCGGCACAGCTGTCCGGATCCGAGAAGTAGAACTGACCGTCGCCAGCCGTGCCCCGGTTGAACGGATTGTCGTGGGCGACCACGGCGTTGCCCGCCCAGAGCGCCTCGACCAGCGACGGGTTGGTGCCGCCGACGGTGTGGCCGTGGAGGTAGGCCCGCGCGTGGACCCGCAGGGCCTGGACCTGCTCGGGCTCGTAGATGGCCCCGGGGAACAGCACCTCCGGCGAGGCGGCCGCCTCCACGGCGCGATGGTACGGGTTGCCGACCCGCAGCGTGCCGAGCACCACCAGCCGCACGCCGCGGGCACGGCGCGAGAAGGCCTCGACGAGCGTCAGGATGTTGTTGTCCGGCTCGATGCGGGCGATCGAGACGAGGTAGCGGTCGGGCTCGAGGCCGAGGGGCGGCGGCCCGACATCGGCCGCCGGGGGATCGCCGCCGTACGGGATGGTCGCGATGGCGCCGCGCGGCCTGCGACGGGCGAGGTGGTCGGCGATGACGGGATGGTCGGCCACCAGCCGCTGCGAGGACCACGCGGCGATCCACTCGCTGACGTAGAAGAAGGCGCGCACGGGCAGCGACCATTTCGGACGGCGCCACTCGATCCCGTCCATGTTGGTCAGGATACGCCCGCCCCGCGCCCGCAGGTAGGGCAGGAACGCGGCGCCGTTGTAGCCGAGCACGAGGCAGACGCCGCCGCGGGTCGCGGCGTCGTGGGCGCAGATGGCGTCGAAGGCGAGCGTCGCGACGGGACCGCGCAGGCCGATCTCCACGGTGATCAGCTCGACGCCGTTCCAGGTGCTGCACGCGATGCGCTCCCGCACCGTCTCGACATCCCTCTGGCAGTACACGCCGACCTGCCAGCCGCGTTCGACCAAGTAGAGCGCGAGACGTTCCGCGAAAGTCTCGAAACCACCGTGGGCGGCCGGGATACCGCGCGTGCCGAGAATAAGTAGTTTCGGTGCGCGGTCAGGCATGAAACTTCCTTTCCAATGTGTCGGCCCTATTGTAGATCCGAAGGATACAATCCCGACGACCGGCTTCTACAACTGCTAGTTGTTTATTCAATACAGAAATCATCTTATGGTAGATAATTTCGGACTGAGGGCGGCGCGCGACAGCGATCGTGCTGCCGCCCCCGCGCTGCGGGCCGTCGCCAACGCCGCGGCGGAGCTTCGGATCACGTGCGTCCACCAGGGATTCGAGCTGTACGGCTCGGATCGCTGCTTCATCGAGACCGTCCGCACGATCCGGGCCGCCCATCCGGGTGCGCGGATCGACGTGGTGCTGCCGCGACGCGGGCCGATCGTGGCCGCGCTGGAGCCCTTCGCCAGCGAGATCGTGATCGCCCCGCTCTGGATCCTGCGACGCAAGAACCTGGCGCGCCTCGTAACCCTGGGTCTGATGGCTCTGCCCATCGCGATGATCCGTGCGTGGCGCCGCATCCGCGCGAGCGACCTCGTCTACATCAACACCACCGTGGTGGCCGACTACCTGCTGGCCGCCCGGCTGGTCCCCGGCCGGAGCATCGTCCACGTCCACGAGATCCCCGAAGGCGCCGTGCTGAAGGTCCTGCGCGGGCTGATCCGCTGGAGCGGCGCCAACGTGGTGTTCAACTCGCGCGCCACAGAGCGGGCCTACGCCCTGCCCCGCGGGGCGATTGCCCGGGTCGTCTACAACGGGATCGCGGGTCCCGCCGAGCCGAATCGGAGCGCCTACGACGACTCCCGCCCGCTCCGCGTGCTGATGCTCGGCCGGATCAGCCGGATCAAGGGCCAGGACGTCCTCGTGGAGGCGCTGGCCTCCCTGCCGGAGCCCGTGCGTCGGCGGATCGCGCTGCGCATCGTCGGCAGCGCCTTCGAGGACGAGGCCCGCGAGCGGGCCCTGGTCGGGCGGATCGCCGAGGCGGGGCTCGCCGCGCAGGTCACGCTCGAGCCGTTCGTGGCCGATCCCGCCGCCCTCTACCGCTGGGCCGACGTGGTCACGATGCCGTCGCAGCGGCCCGAATCCCTCGGCCGCGTGGCAATCGAGGCGATGTCCTACGGCGTGCCGCCGCTCGTCACGGCGATCGGTGGCCTGCCCGAGGTGGTGGAGGACGGGAAGACCGGCTGGATCGTCCCGCCGGGCGGCCCGGAGCCGATCGCCGCCGTGCTGGCGGATCTGGTCGCCGACCCGGCGCGCTGGCGCGACTTCGGCCGGGCGGCCCGGGCGCGCTACCTGAGCCTGTTCTCGGAGGCCTCGGCGGCGGAGGGCATCGAGGCCATGGTCCGGACGACGCTGCGCCGCCCGACGGCGACGGATCCGTCCCGCGCCGCGGACGCGCCGGCGCGACCGGCCGCCTAGGATCCCCGCGCGTCCCCGCAGGACCGGCGTCGGTCCGGAACAGGCGTCCGCCCTGAGCGCGGGCGCCCTCGGGGTTACCGGGACGACCTCCTGCTCGCCCGCGGTCCGTGGCCAAGCGCCGCGGCCGGCCCTGCTGCCGGCGCCGCGCAACGACCGGCCCGGGCTCGTCCCCTCACCGGCCCCGGCCGCCCGGGTACCGGAGCCCCGCTCGCGACGCAGCGGAAACCGACCCGCGCGGCCACCGTCACCCTGTGGACGATCGGCCGCGCGAGGATGCATTGCGGTGGCGCCTGACCGATGAGGCGTGCGGCGCGGGAAACCCTGCCCGGCCGGGACGGGGCGCGAGGACGAGGAGCGACATGGCGGCCAAGCTCGCGGTTCAGGAGACCGCGGATGCCCTGGACTGGGACCGGCGGGTCTGGGCCTGCCCGGGCGCCAACATCTATTGCGGCAGCCCCTGGGGCACCTACAAGGCGCGGCGCGGCCTGGAGGTGCGGCGGGCGGTCGTGTCCGGCGACGGCGCGGACCTCGCCTTCGTCCAGTGGCAGACGCGCCGGAAGGGGCCGGCGCGGTTCATCCACGTCCAGGGCGGCCCGCTGCTGACCGCCGCGGGCGCGCACCGCGCGGAGGCGGTGTTCGCCGCGTTCATCGACCACCTCGCGCTCGGCCGGCTCGACGTCCTCGCCGTCGACTACGAGCAGTTCGAGACCCGCGACGCGACGCTGGCGCTGCTGATGCACGGCTTCGCCCCGGTGATCGGCGCGCCCGACCACACCCTCGAGCTCGACCTGACCCAGGATCTCGACGCCATCCAGGCCGGCATGGAGCCGCGCTGGCGCAAGGCCCTGCGCAAGGCCGAGCGGAACGCCGAGGTGACGACGCATTTCCTCGAGGACAGGGCCGAGCGCCTCGAAGCCTTCGACGACTTCACCGCGATGTTCGCGGCCCTGCGCGAGCGCAAGGGCTTCGCCACGACGCTGCAGCCGCAGGCCTACCGCGACATCGCGGCCGAGGACGAGCACCTGCTGTTCCTCGACGTCCGCGAGAACGGACGGCGCGTCCTCGTGCGGATCGCGCACCTGTCGGACAGCCGCTGCACGGATTTCTACACGGCCTCGAACGAGCGGGCCCGCGCGACGGGCGCCGCGACCCTCGCGGTCTGGCGCTTCGTGGAGCGAGCGAAGGAAGAGGGCTGCCGGGTCTTCGATTTCGGCGGCATCGATCCGGCGGCGAACCGGCCCGTCTTCGAGTTCAAGCGCGGCCTGTGCACCGACGTGGTCCAGCACAATCCGCTCTGGGTCTACAGCCGGACGCCGGCGCTGCGGAGACTGGCGCCGGCCCTGCTCGCGCTGCGCTGAGCGGCGGGCCCGTCACGGGGCACCGAGGGGCCGCGCCGGCCCCGGGCGCCGCGCCAGGGTCCGGAAGGCCGAGACCGACCAGACCAGCGTCGCAACCTCGGAGGCCAGCAGGCCGGCGAGCGCGGTGGCGGGCGGCAGCAGCAGCAGCGCCGGCACCATCACGGCCATCCCGAGGGCGGCGCTCGCCACCGCGCCCGCCGTGATGGTCCGGAACGCCGCCGAGGCCTCGAGATAGGCCCGCGGGATCGCGTAGAGCAGCGACACGGTCACCACCGCCCAGACACCGAGCCCGATCCAGCCCATCGGCTGCGCGGCGAACCGGCCCTTGAACAGGATGTCCTCGACCAGCGGCAAGGCGGCCGCCATCACCGCCCCGTAGGCGAGACAGGTGCTGCCGAGCAGGATTCCGTTGCGGACGACGAGCCGGCGGGCGGCGTCGACCTGCCCGGCCGCGAGCAACCGGCTGATCTCGGGCAGGATCATGTTCAGCAGCGCGCTCGCGGGGATGCGCAGCGGCGCGTAGAGCACGATCGTGGCGGCGATCGGCGCGTAGGCGGCGGGCCCGGCCAGGAGCGCCAGCAGCAGGGTCAGCCCCTGACCCTGGACCGTCAGGCTGGTGACGCCGGCGAGCGACCACGCGAGGGTCCGCCAGATGGCCCGGTAGCGGGCGCGCGCCCGCGCGTGCAGCGAGAAGCGGATCCGCTCGCGCAGCGCCGCGTAGGCCACCGCGATCGCGACCGCGTGCGCGAGCGCGATCGCCGCGAAGGCCCGATCGAGAAGGGCTGTGCCCTCCCCGTTCAGCCAGCGCGCGACGAGGAGACCGCCGCAGAGTGCGTAGACCAGGTCGCTCAGGCCGGCGATCCGGGGCCGGCCGCGGGCGAGGAGCACGATCCGCAGGTAGCTGCGGAAGGCGTAGAGGCCCACGAAGGCCCCGGCCGCGAGTGCGCCGAGGCCGATCACCGGGATCAGCACGAGGCCGACGGCGGCCGCCATGAGGCCGGAGACCAGCACCGCGCCCGAGCCGAACATCACGTCGTAGCCGAGCGCCGCCGGACGCCCCAGGCTCCGGGCGACGTGGATCGTCGCCGGGACCGCCACCAGGGCCCGGATGTAGGTGATGCCGACCGCTCCGACCGCGAAGACGATGGCGAACAGGCCGTAATCGTGCGCGCCGAGCGCGCGCACCAGCAGGATGTTGAGGAGGAAGTGGAACAGGCTCTGGGTCAGCTCGCCCGACAGGATCACGGCGAACCGCCCCGAGAGGACGGCACGCATCGGTCCGGGCAGGCGGAGGCGGCCGGCGCCCGGGAGCCGGAGCCGATCACCGGGACGCGGCATCGAATCGGTCATGTGGGGGTGGACGGTCTCCGTGTGGGCGCGCGGGCCGGGCGCCGGCGCCGGGAAGCGGTCGGCGGCACGCAATCGTCTCGCGACTCTCTCCCGGCCCGGCGCTCATGCCGGAGCGTCCGTTTCCGGACCGTCTCAGGTGATCCCCCGGAAGGCCCCGGACAGTGCGGCAAGGCAGCGCGCGAGATCGTCCTCGTCCGCCCAGACGTGCGGGCTGATGCGCAGCGCGCCGGAGCGCTCGCTCACGTAGACCCGGTCCCGCTGCAGGCGATCGACGAGGCCCGTCGGCAGACCCGCGGGCGGCCGCAGACCGAGGATGTGCGGCGCCCGCAGGGAAGCCGGCAACGGCGCCAGGCCGAGCCCGGCGGCCCCGTCCGCCAAGCGGTCCGTCAGCCCGCGCAGCCGGGCAGCGACGGCGGGCACGCCCCATTCGGCGATCTGCTCCAGCCCGGTCACGGCCATGAACAGCGCGACCGGATCGTTGAGCTCGCCCCGGTCGTAGCGGCGGGCACCGGCGGCCGGCGGGCGGTTCCCGATATGCTCCTCGATGGCCGCCCCGTCCTGCCGGTGCGGCGCTGCGTACAGGAAGGCGAGACCGTACGGTCCGAGAGCCCACTTGTAGGTCGGGAAGGCCAGGAAGTCCGGGCGCCACCGGGCGACGTCGACCGGCACGGCGCCCACGGCCTGCGTGGCGTCGATCACCAGGGCCGCGCCGGCGGCGTGGACCGCGGGAGCGAGCCGGTCGAGGTCGATCAGGCTGCCGTCGGTCCAGTGCAGCGGGGTCAGGGTGGCGAGGGCGAGCGGCGGGGCGCCCGGCCGGTCGATCGCGGCCGCGACCGCCGCGGTCCAGCCGCCGTCCGGGGGGCGCGGCACCTCCTCCACCACCAGACCTTGCCGGTCGGCCAGCCGATCGAAGGCGAAGCGCAGGGACGGAAACTCGTCGGCCACGCGGAGCAGGCGCCCGCCCGGCCTCAGGGTCAGGTTGCGGGCGGCCACCGCCATGGCGTGGCTGACCGCGCCGACGATCGCGATCTCGTCCGCGCCGGCGCCGATCAGCCGGGCGGCCGCAGCGCGCGCCCGCTCGGCCCAGGGCGGGACCGCCGTGCGGGGATGGTCCCAGGGACGGCTCTTGACCAGGATCCCCGCCTCGCCCGCCGCGCGCACGGCCCGCGGCAGCGGCGACCAGGCGGCGGCGTCGAGGTAGCTGACGTCGGCGGGCATCTCGAAGAGATGGCGCTGGCACGGGAGCGCCGCGGCGACGGATTCGGTGAACGCCATGATGCGCGACAGCCTAGAGGGTCGGATCCGCCGGCACCACGGCCCGGACTCCATCGCGCGGCGCCCAGGCCGCAGGCCGGCGCGTCGCGGTCCGCGCGGATCGGCGGCGGCGTGCCCCCTGGCGGACCACCGCATCCTGGGGCTCCAACGCTCCGGCGCCCTGTCGAGCCTCGCGGGACGCGACGGGCTGGTCGACCTCGCCGAGGATCTGACCGTGATCCGCCCGAACGACGCCCGGCCCGACCGGCCGCACCGGGTGTTCGGCGGGGGCGGCAGCTGAGCTGTTGTTCCGGGCCGCGAGCCTGTAGAGCCTCGGGACACATCGCCACGACCCGACCGAGACTCCGTGACCCTGCTCGCCGATCGCGCCCCCGCCAAGGTCAACCTGACGCTCCACGTCCTCGGCCGCCGCGTCGGTGACGGCTACCACGTGCTCGAGAGCCTCGTCGCCTTCGCGGGCACGGCCGACCGCCTGACGCTGGATCCCGCGGCACCGCTCAGCCTGACCGTCAGCGGCCCCACCGCCGACCCCGCCGGCCCGACGGACGACAACCTCGTCCTCCGGGCCGCCCGGGGGCTCGCCGCGCGGGTGCCGAACCTGCGCGTGGGCGCCTTCCACTTGGTGAAGCGCCTGCCGGTCGCGGCGGGGATCGGCGGCGGCTCCTCCGACGCCGCCGCGGCCCTGCGCCTGCTGGCGCGCCTCAACGGGCTGCCCCTCGACCACGAGGCCGTCGGCGCGGTGGCGCGGGAGACCGGCGCCGACGTGCCGGTCTGCCTCGACCCGCGGGCCCGGATGATGCGCGGCGCGGGCGAGGCGATCGGGCCGGTCCTCGGCCTCGCACCGCTGCCCGCGGTGCTGATCAATCCCGGCGTTCCGGTGCCCACCGCCCCGGTCTTCAAGGCGCTGGACCTGAGCGTCGGCCAGGATCTCGCGGGCGCGCCGCACCCGACGATCCCGCGGGCCATGGCGAGCGACCCGCTGCTCCGGGCCCTGGCCGGGGCCCGCAACGATCTGGAGGCGCCGGCCCTGACCGTGGCGCCGGTGATCGGCGACGCGCTGGCGGCCCTCCGCGCCCAGGGCTGCCGCCTCGCGCGGATGTCGGGCTCCGGCGCGACCGTTTTCGCGCTGTTCGCCGACCGGCGCGCGGCCGTCCGGGCCGCCGCCGCCCTGCGCGCCGCCCATCCGGGATGGTGGGTGGCGCCGACCTTCCTGCGCTGACCCGGCCCGCGGGCGGCGTTCAGCCGGGCTCCGCCTCGTACACCGTCACGACGCCGCGGCCCTCGGGCACCATCACGCGCCAGCCGCGTGCCCGCGGCAGGTCGCCGGGATCGATCGCGCTGGCCCGACCGGTCCCGACATCGAAGGTCGCGAGTCGGCCGTCCGAGATGCGTCCGCGCAGATACGCCCGGCCGTCGCCGAGGTGGAGCGCGGCCGGAGCGGCGGTGACGCCGTAGGCGACGTCCGCGAGGGCGCCGCTCGGCGCCAGGACGGCCCCCGGCAGCGCCAGCACGTCGGCCTCGGGAGCGATCTCGGACGCGACCCGCAGGTGGCCATCGACCGCGTGACGGCGGTTCAGCAGCAGGGCCTCCCGACGTCCCTCACGCTGCACGACGAGGGCGAGATCCGGCCCGTCCCGGCCGGCGATCAGGTAGACGCTGCCCGGCGCGAGCCGATCGAGGCGGGTGGTCCGGCCGGGACGGTGCAGGTCCAGGGTCATGCTTCCATCCGCGCGCGCCGCTCACCCCGCCCCTTCCGGTAGAACGCGCGACGCTCGGCTTCGGCCCGAACTACGGTGGCGCGCACCTGGAGCAGGTCCTTTCGGGTCAGGAGCCCGACGAGGCCGCCGGTGCGCGGATCGGTGACCGGCAGGCGCCCCTGCCCGGCCGACAGCATCACGTCGAGGGCGTGCGAGACCACGTCGCCCGGATGGACGACGGCGAGATCGGCGTCCGAGACGCGCTCGCCGAGGGTGCCCGCCTCGTCCCCGCCGTCGCGCTCCTCCAGGGTCCAGCGCAGGGCGTCGCTGCGCGAGACGAGGCCCACGGGCCGGCCCGCGCCGTCGACCACCGGATAGGCGTGGTGGGCACCGGTCTCGATCGCCGCGAGGGCGTCGGCCAGGGGCAGGTCCGCGTCGAGGGTCTCGACCGTGCGGGTCATCACCGCCTCGACCCGGGCGAGTTCGTAGGGATCGATCCCGTATTCCCGGGTCACGTGCTGCCCGCGCCGGGCGATCTTCTCGGTCAGGATCGAGCGCTTGAGGAGGAGCACGGTCACCGCGTAGGCCGCCATGGTGGCGGCGAGCAGCGGCGCCAGGGCGGCGACGTCGCCGGTCACCTCGACGGCGAAGACGACGCCGGTCAGCGGCGCCGGCAGGGTGCCGCCAAGCATCGCCGCCATGCCGATGAGCGCCCAGAAGCCGTGGGCGCCCGGCAAGAGGAGGCCGATCAGCCAGCCGACGGCGCCGCCGAGGATCAGCAGCGGCGCGAGCACGCCTCCGGACGTGCCCGACGACAGGGCGGCGAGCCAGATCACCGCCTTCACCACGAGGATCAGCACGACGGCGCTCGCCAGCATGTGGCCGGATAGCAGGTCGTGGATGACGTCGTAGCCGACGCCGAGCGCCCGGGGCTCCACGAGGCCGCCCAGCCCGACCACGACGGCGCCGAGGGCGGGCCACCACATCCAGTGGAGGGGAAGCCGCCCGAAACCGTCCTCCAGCGCGTAGAGCGCCCGGGTCAGCGCCCCCGACATCAGGCCGCAGGCGACCCCGAGCAGCGCGCAGGCGGGCAGCCCCCACCAGGGCAGGGCCGGATTGTCGGCGAAGGGGAAGAGCGGGCCGGCGCCGAACAGGGCCGGCCGCCAGCAGGCCGCGGTGACCGCCCCGACGGTCACCGGGACGAGGCTGCGCGGCCGCCACTCGAACAGCAGGACCTCCACGGCGAGCAGCACGGCCGCCACGGGCGTCCCGAAGATGGCGGTCATGCCGGCCGCCGCGCCCGCCACCAGCAGGGTCTTCCGCTCGGCGGCGCTGAGATGGAAAAACTGGGCGAAGAGCGAGCCGACCGCGCCGCCCGTCACGATGATCGGCCCCTCGGCGCCGAACGGGCCGCCGGTGCCGATCGCCACCGCCGAGGAGAGCGGCTTGAGCACGGCGACCTTGGGCGACATCCGGCTGCTGCCGATCAGGATCGCCTCCATCGCCTCCGGGATCCCGTGGCCGCGGATCTTCTCCGAGCCGTAGCGCGCCATGGCGCCGACGATCAGCGCCCCGATCACCGGGATCGCCACCATCCAGGGCCCTGGCGCCGCGCCTGCCAGGGAGGTCAGGTCGGCGTCGAGCCGGCCGTACCAAGCGAGGTTGGTCACGAGGCCGATCAGCGTGAGCAGGATCCAGGCGGTGCCGCTGGCGGCGGTCCCGGTGACGACCGCCATGCCGGCCAGCGTCAGGACCCGCCGGTCCGCGCTGAAATCTCCCAGCGCCCGCCGCGACGGCCTGCCGTCCCCGCTCCCGCTCCCAGTCCCGCCGATCATCAGGGCCTCCTTTCGTCGCGGCGGCACTTATGTCGTGATCCGATATATTCGACAATGACTCGACCGTTGCAGCCGGGACAGGACTGCCGATACGACGCAGCATCGGCGGCTCGGACGATTCACCACGGAGGCGATCATGGAGGCCGATGCCCCCGGAACGGCGGCACTGTCGCGGGAGCAGTACGCGGCGCTGGCGGATTTCCGATTCCGTCTCCGCCGCTTCCTGGCGTTCAGCGAGGCCGCCGCGGCCCGGGCGGGGCTGCCGCCGCAGCAGCATCAGGCGCTGCTGACGCTCGCGGGCCACGTCGGGCGCGCGCCCGCCACGGTCGGCCTGCTGGCCGAGCAGCTGCTCATCGCCCCCCACAGCGCGGCCGAGCTGGTGTCCCGCATGGTCGAGGCCGGCCTGCTGACCAAGACCCGCGCCGTCGAGGACAGGCGTCGCAGCGAGCTGTCGCTGACGCCGCGCGCCGAGGCCCTGCTGCGGACCCTCACGGACGCGCATCTCGCGGAGCTGCGCGACCTCGCCCCCGCCCTCACCGAGGCCCTCGGGCCCGTGACGCGGTGAGGCCGACGCGCGCCGTCAAGCTGGCGGAGGTCGATGGCCGTCGACGCGGGAGCCGAGGGCGCCCGCCCTCAGCGCGCCCGCGCCACGCAGAACTCGACGGCCCCGAGGAGCGCCGCCTTGACGGGCCCGTCCGGGAAGATGTCGAGGGCGGCCCGGGCCTCGGCGCCGTAATGGTGGGCGCGGGCCACGGTCTCCTCCAGGGCGCCGTGGCGCTGCAGGAGGTCGAGGGCGGTCTCCAGGTCGGTCTCGCCGATCTCGCCCTGCTGCAGGGTGCGCCGCCAGAAGCCGCGCTCGCCCTCGCTGGCCCGGCGATAGGCCAGCACGATCGGCAGGGTGATCTTGCCCTCGCGGAAATCGTCGCCGACGTTCTTGCCGAGCTCCGCGGAGGTGCCGCCGTAGTCGAGCACGTCGTCGATCAGCTGGAAGGCGATGCCGAGATTCATCCCGTAGGACCGGGCGGCCGCCTGCTCGGCCTCGGGCCGGCCGGCGAGCACCGGCCCGACCTCGCAGGCGGCGGCGAACAGCTCGGCGGTCTTGCCGCGGATCACCGCGAGGTAGGCGGCCTCGTCGGTCTCCAGGTTCTTGGCGTTGGTGAGCTGCATCACCTCGCCCTCGGCGATCACCGTGGCGGCGGCCGAGAGGATGTCGAGCGCCTTGAGCGAGCCGACCTCCACCATCATCCGGAAGGCCTGGCCGAGCAGGAAGTCGCCGACCAGCACGGAGGCCTCGTTGCCCCACTTGATCCGGGCGGCGACGCGGCCGCGCCGCATGTCGCTCTCGTCGACCACGTCGTCGTGGAGGAGCGTGGCGGTGTGCATGAACTCGACGCTGGCGGCGAGCTTCACGTCGCCGTCGGCGGCGCCCGCGTAGCCGCAGAGCCGGGCGCAGGCCAGCGTCAGGATCGGGCGCAGGCGCTTGCCGCCGGAGGCGATCAGGTGGTTGGCGACCTCGGGGATCATCGCCACGTCCGATCCCGTCCGCGACAGGATCGTGGTGTTGACCCGCGCCATGCCGTCGGCCACCAGCGCGACGAGGTCGTTGAGCCCCGCCTCCGCCTCGGGCTTCGGATTCTCGATGGAGAGGGCCATACCCAAGATCCGTGACCTCCAGACCGGTCGCCCCGCAGGGGGCGGGCGATCCCTTCGCACGCGCCCCGCGGCGCCGCAACATCGTCGCCGGCCGGATATGGGGTGTCACCAGCGCGGATCTCACGCGACGAAACCGCCGATCCCCGCCCGTTCCGGAGCCGCGCCGCGATGATCGAGCTGATCCGGGCCAACGACGTCGTGCTGATCGGGTTCGCCCGCTCGGTCCTCGAGGCGGCCGAGATCCCGGTCCTCGTGGCCGACAGTCACATGAGCCTGATGGAGGGGTCGATCGGCGTCTTCGGTCAGCGCCTCCCCGTGCCGCGCGACCACGAGGCCCGGGCCCGCCGCCTGCTGACCGATGCCGGCATCGCCCACGAGCTGCGCCAGCCGTGACCGCCGAGGCCGACAGCGGCGCCGATCCCTTCCTCGGCGGCCGCCTGCGCCTGCACCAGCCGCTGCGGGGCGCGCACCGCGCCGGGACCGACGCGGTGCTGCTCGCCCGGCTGCTCGCGCCGCGGGCCGGGGACCGGCTCTGCGACGTCGGCGCCGGGACCGGCGCCGTCGGCCTCGCCTGCGCGGCCCTGGCGCCGGGGCTCCGGCCGACCCTGGTCGAGCGCGACCCGGCACTCGCCGATCTGTCCCGCGCCAACGCGGCCCTCAACGGCATCGACGCGCGGATCGTGGTCGCCGACGTGCTGGCCCCCGCGGCGGAACGCCGCGCCGCCGGTCTGCTGCCGGACAGTTTCGACGTCGTGCTCACCAACCCGCCGTTCTTCGCGGCCGGCGATCACCGCGCCTCGCCGCATCCGGGCCGCGCCGCCGCCCACACCTTCGCGGGCGGCGATCTCGACGCCTGGATCCGCGCCTGCACGGCGATCCTGCGGCCCGGCGGGCGCCTGGGCCTCATCCACCGGGCGGACGCCCTCCCGGCCTGCCTCGACGCGCTCCGGGGCCGCTACGGCGGGCTGGCGATCCGCCCGGTCCATCCCCGCGGCGACGTGCCCGCGATCCGCGTGCTGATCGCGGCGACCCGCGGCAGCCGCGCCTTGCTTAGCCTGCTGCCGCCCCTCGTCCTGCACAGCCCCGACGGCACCTTCACCGACGAGGCCGAGGCGCTCCATCGCGGCGCACCGCGGCCGGCGCCCTGATCGCCCGCGTCACGCCGCGAGGGCGGCGGGCTCGGCGTCGCGGATGCCGAGGAACCGCTCGACCTCCGGAAGGTCCGGGAAGGCGAGAAATTCCGGGCGCAGCGGCTCGGGCAGGCCCTCGAAGTTCAGGCCCGGGAACGTGTCGGGATGCGGGTAGAGCTGCCAGGCCGCGCCGGGCTCGACCGGGGGGAACAGGATCGCGACCTTCTCGGCGCCGAGGCGGACGATCCGCGTCGGGCTGTACGACAGCGTCTCGATGCTCCAGCCGTGGTGGGAATCCCGGCGGGCCTTCATGGTGCGGCGGCTCGTCGCGCGATGCATGGCGGTCTCCTTCGGTGGGGGTGGAAGCGGGATCAGGCGGCGCTGCGGCGTCCGGCGCGCTTCGGCCAGCCCAGCGCCACGAGGCGGGCCTTGGCGTAGTCGCGCACCTCGTCGCGGGTGCCGAGCGGCATCGTCGCCAGGACGGCCTGGGTGGCGCCGTCCAGCATCAGGTCGGTGACGGCGTTGATGGTCTCGGCCTCGTCGATGCGGCGCTTGAGGTCGCCCTCGGCCTCGGTCACCTCGTCGAAGGCGGGCGCCTCCTCGAAATCCTCGTCGACGGCCCGGACCGGGACCTGATGGGCCCGGAACTCGTCGGCCTCCTCCTCGGAGTAGACGAGGCCGTGCAGCTCGATGAGCTTGAGGATGACGCGGTCCTTCCCGCGCTTCTCGGCCATGGCGTAGACGTAGGCCGCCTGCTTGCCCGAGACGCGGTAGTTCACGTTGACCAGCGCCTCGCCCATGGACCACTCGACCCGCTCGGTCCCGGGCTTCGCGCCGGGCAGCCGGCCGGTCACCAGGATCACGGCCTCGTCGCGCTCGGCCCGGATGACGGTCGGCGGCCCGAACACGATGCCGGCCTGGGCGGCGATGCGCTCCAGGGTCTTGTGATAGATGACGGCGGTTCCCTGGACGCGCCAGACGTTGCCCCCGAAGGGCTCGCCGTAGCGGACGAGGATGTCGGCGATCTGCTTGTCGGCGGTTCGCATGGGGCGCTCGGTCCGTCAGGGTGAGGTCGCGTCGTCCACAGCTTTTATCGGGGACGCTCTTCCGTTCTCTTTTTGTTCACATCTATATGCGCAATCCGCCCGCGATGCGCAAGGCTCGGACGCGAAAATCTGCGGCCGCGGACGTGCGTCATCGTCGGACACGTGCGGGCGTGGCGCGGGTCCCCGCTCCCGTGCGGGAGAGCGCGTGCGTCGCGGATGTCTCAGGAAGACGGCTCGTTGTCGGCGCAGTCGTACAGCAGCTTTTCGGATCCGAAGGCCCAACAGGTTCCGGCCCGGCGCACGATGCCATTGCGGCACCCCCGCCGCCTGCGCCGCCGACCCGCATTGTTGCTGCACCGCACCCTAGGCTAGACCGCTTCCACGATGTCCGAGACAGCTGCCGCGATGACGCCTTCCCTCTGGACCCGCCTGTCGAACCCCAGCCACTTCATGCGGTGGTCGGGGGCGCTCGTGCCGTGGCTGACGGCCCTGTCCCTCGGCGTGCTGGCCCTGGGCCTGTACCAGACCTTCTTCGTGGTGCCGCCCGACTACCAGCAGGGCGAGACGGTGCGGATCATGTACATCCACGTCCCGGCGGCGTGGCTCGGCGTGTTCTTCTACGGCGCGATGAGCGTGTCGGCGATCGGAACCCTGGTCTGGCGCCACCCGCTGGCCGACGTCGCCCAGCGGGCGGCCGCGCCGATCGGGGCCGCCTTCACGCTGATCTGCCTCGTGACCGGCTCGCTGTGGGGCAAGCCCATGTGGGGTACCTACTGGGTCTGGGACGCGCGCCTGACCTCCATGCTGATCCTGCTGCTGATCTACTGCGGCATCATCGCCCTGTGGCGGACCCTGGAGGATCCGAACCGCGCCGCCCGCGCGGTCGCGATCCTGACGCTGGTCGGTGCCGTGAACCTGCCGATCATCAAGTTCTCGGTGAACTGGTGGTCGACCCTTCACCAGCCGGCCTCGATCCTGCGCATGGGCGGCTCCACCATCGATCCCTCGATGCTCCACCCGCTGCTGGTCATGATCGCCGCCGCGACCCTCGGCGGGACGACCCTGCACCTCTACGCGATGCGCACCGAGATCATGCGCCGCCGGGTGCGGACGCTGACGATCCGCGAGGCCGAGCGCCTCGACCGCGCCCAGCCGCGCCTCACCCCGACACCGGCCGCGATGCCGGTCGGGCAGCCGGTCTAGGAGGACCGCGATGGATCTCGGGTCTCACGGCGGCTTCATCCTGGCCGCCTACGCGTTCACGGCGGTGGTGATGGTCGCCCTCGTGGGCAACGCCCTGCGCGACCGACGGGCGCAGCGGCGCGCCCTCAGGGGCTTCGGCGAGGACCGGCGATGAGCGTGCCCCTCGACGACACCGCCGGCCGGACACCGCCGGTCCGCCGCTCGCTGCTGCTGATCCTGCCGGCGCTCGTCTTCGCGGCGCTCGCCGCCGTGCTGTTCCTGCGCCTGCGCTCCGGCGCCGACCCGGCCGCCCTCCCCTCCGCGATGATCGGCAAGCCGGTCCCGCGCTTCGACCTGCCCGCCGTGCCGGGGCTGACCGCCAACGGCGCACCCGTGCCCGGCCTGTCGAGCGCGGACCTCAAGGGCCAGATCACGGTGCTCAACGTCTTCGCCTCGTGGTGCGCGCCCTGCCAGGTGGAGCATCCGATGCTGATGCGGCTGGCGAAGGAGCCCGGCATCCGGCTCGTGGGGATCGACTACAAGGAGCCGAACCCCGAGGCCGGCCAGCGCTTCCTGACCCGGCACGGCGTGCCGTTCAGCGCGGTCGGGGCCGATGCCGGCGGCCGCGCGGCGATCGATTTCGGCGTCTACGGCGTGCCCGAGACCTTCATCATCGGGCCCGACGGCGTGATCCGCGACAAGCTGGTCGGCATCCTCACGCCGGAGAATTTTTCCAGCGTGCTCGCCCGCATCCGCGCCGCCGGGAAGGTGGCGGCGGCGCAGTAGGCATCACGCCTCCGGCTGCGCCTTCTTGCGCTCGTAGCGGGTGAGCAGCGGCGTCTGCGCGAGGGCGAACAGCACGGTGATCGGCATGATGCCGAACACCTTGAAGTTGACCCAGAAATCCTCCGTCTGGGTCCGCCAGACCAGCTCGTTGAGCGCCGCCAGCACGAAGAAGAACACGCCCCAGCGGAAGGTGAGCTTCCGCCAGCCCTCGTCGGTGAGGCTGAACATCGAGTCGAGCACCACCGACAGCAGCGAGCGCCCGAACACGAGGCCGCCGAGCAGCACGGTGCCGAACAGGGCGTTCACGATGGTCGGCTTGACCATGATGAAGGTCTTGTCCTGCAGCGCCAGGGTCAGGCCGCCGAACACCACCACCACCACGCCGGACACGAGCGGCATGATCGGCAGGCGGCGCACCATCACGTAGTGGATCGCCAGAGCCACCACGGTCGCCGCGATGAACACGCCCGTGGCCACGAACAGCTTCTGGTCCGGGGCGATGCCGAACTTCTCGGAATAGGCGTTGCCGAGGAAGAACAGCACCAGCGGCCCGAGTTCCAGGGCCAGCTTCACGAGCGGCGGCAGGTGGCGGTGCGGGGGGACGGATTCGATCTGCATACGCTCGGTTGGCTCGGCTGCGGCGCTCACGGTCGGCTGAGAGCGTCGGACGGGATTCGCCGGGGTGTGTGTAACGCGGAGCGGGCGATGTCCATCACGATCGAGAATGCCGAGATCGAGGCGCTCCTGGCCGACCTCGCGGAAACCACCCGGCGGCCGGCGCCGGATCTGCTGCTGGACCTGCTGCGGCGGGAGCGGGAGCGGATCAACGACGAGGCGGCGCGGCGCATCGCCGAAGGGCTGGCCGCCGATGAGGCGATGCGCCGTCGCCTCAACGCGAGCCCGCTCGTGGACGCGCGTCCGATCGACGAGATCCTCGCCTACGACGAACACGGTCTGCCAGTGTGATCGTCGTCGATTCTTCGGCCTTCTTGGCGATACGTTTCGATGAGCCGGAAGCCGACGATTTCTCCCGTGCCATTGCCCGCGCAGACGGGATCGCGATGGCGGCAGCGACCTACCTCGAGTGTGCGATCGTGGCGATGCGCGCGGCGGACGGTCGTGCGGCGCTCGACGCGTGGATCGGGGCGCGACGCATATCGGTCGTGCCGGTCAATTACGCGCTCGCGCAGATGGCCGCCGACGCTTTCGCCCGCTGCGGCAAGGGTCGGCACCCGGCCGGGCTGAACTTCGGCGACTGCTTCGCCTACGCGCTCGCCCGGTCGCTTAACGCGCCGCTCCTGTTCAAGGGCGAAGACTTCGCCCGCACCGACGTGCTGCGCGCCGCCTAATCCTTCTCCAGCCCGGCAATCGCCCGGGCGAAGTCGCGGGCTGCGAAGGGCTCCAGATCCTCCACGCCCTCGCCGACGCCGATGAAGTGCACCGGCAGGCCGAACTTCGCCGCCAGTGCCACCAGGATGCCGCCCCGGGCGGTGCCGTCGAGCTTGGTCATCACCAGGCCCGAGACCGGCGCGGCCTGCGAGAACAGCTCCACCTGGCTGAGCGCGTTCTGGCCGACCGTGGCGTCGAGGACGAGGAGCGTGGCGTGCGGCGCCTCCGGGTCCTGCTTGCGCAGGACGCGGACGATCTTCTCCAGCTCGGCCATCAAGCCGGCCTTGTTCTGGAGCCGGCCGGCGGTGTCGATCAGCAGCACGTCGGTGCCGGCGGCGCCCGCCTGCTTCAGGGCGTCGAAGGCGAGGCCCGCCGCATCCGCCCCCTGCGCGCCGCTCACCACCGGCGTGCCGGTGCGCGCACCCCAGACCTTGAGCTGGTCGATCGCCGCCGCGCGGAAGGTGTCGCCGGCCGCGAGCATCACGGTGCGCCCCTCCGCCCGCAGCTTCGAGGCGAGCTTTCCGAGCGTCGTGGTCTTGCCGGCGCCGTTCACGCCGACCGTCAGGATCACGAAGGGCTTCCGGGCGTCGTCGATCGTCAGCGGCACCGCCACGGGCTCCAGCGCGCGCTCGACCTCCGCGGCCAGGATCGCCCGGACCTCGTCGGGCGAGATGCCCTTCTCGTAGCGGCCCTTGCCGACGGCCTCCGAGACCCGCATCGCGGTCTCCAGGCCGAAATCGGCCTGAATCAGGGCGTCCTCCAGGTCCTCAAGGGTCGTGGCGTCGAGCTTGCGCTTGGTGAACAGGCCCGTGACCCGGTCGGACAGCGCCGACGAGGTCCGCTTCATCCCGGAGGTGAGGCGGCTCCACCAGCCCTTGGCCTCCGGCTCGCGGTCCGGCCCGGCGCCGGCGTCGTGCGCGAGGGCCGCGGCGCTGTCGACCGGCTGGATGTCGGGCTGGGAATCGGGTTTAATCTCGGGCTGCACGTCGGCAGCCGGCTCCACCACCGGCTCGCGGTTCATATCACCCGTATCGACCGGGTCGGCGCCGTGCGCGGGATCGTCACCGGCGGTGCCGGCCGGCGGACGCTCCGGCTCGCCCTCCACAGGCAGCAGATCCGCACCCTCGACCGCGTCCGGGACCGGCTCCCCGGTCTCCTCGGGCGGCAGCGGGACGTGGGTGACATCTTCCGCGGCGGTGGCGAAGTCCGGCTCCCCCTCGGAGGGCGAGGCCGCCCCGGCCGGAAGCTCGGCCTCGGGCTTGTCCTCGGCCTGATCCTCGGCTCTGTCCTCGGGCGCGGGCTGGCCTTTGCGCCCGAACAGGCGTCCGAACCAGCCGGGCTTCTCCTCGCTCGCCATGAAATCGCGTCCTCGCCCCACCTTGCCCCGCCGACACCGACCCTCTAGCCGATCCGGATGTCCAACGCCTTCGACATAGGCGCGCGCCTCCTCTACCGCGATGCCCTGCTGCTCGTCATCGACAAGCCGGCGGGTTTGCCGGTCCATCCGGGCCCCCGCGGCGGCGAGACGCTCACCGACCACCTCGACGCGCTCCGGTTCGGCCTGCCCCGCCGGCCGGAGGCCGCGCACCGGCTCGACCGCGACACCTCCGGCTGCCTCGCGCTGGGCCGCCACGCCAAGGCTCTGGCGCGGCTCGGGAAGCTCTTCTCCGGCAGCGCCGTCGACAAGACCTACTGGGCGATCGTGGCCGGCGGTCCCGCCGAGGAGGAAGGCAGCATCGACCTGGCGCTGGCCCGCCGCTCGGACGATCCGCGCTCGTGGTGGATGAAGGCCGACCCCGCGGGGGACCCGTCGCTGACGCACTGGCGGGTGCTCGGCCGCGCCGGCGGGCGGACCTGGCTGGAGCTGAAGCCGGTCACCGGCCGGACACACCAGCTCCGGGTCCACTGCGCCGCCTCCGGCTGGCCGATCCTGGGCGACGCGGTCTACGGCGGCGCGCCCCGCGGGAGCGCGCTGCACCTCCACGCGCGGGCGCTATCGATCCCGCTTTATCCTAAACGGGAGGCCATCACTGTGACGGCGCCGCCCCCACCGCACATCGCCGAAGCCGTGGCGACGATGGGCGCGTGAGCCTCGCATCATCGCGAGCGCAGCGAAGCGACCCAGGGCAGCGCGACATCGGGAGACCTGGCGCCGCTGGATTGCTTCGCTCCGCTCGCAAAGACGGCGGCGGGCACGATTGAACATGCGCCTGGACCGCATCCGTCCTTTCGGGGCCGGCACGGAGCGTCACAGGCCAGGAAGACCGGGCGCTAGGCGCCGATCAGCCGCGCCCCGTCGTGCCCCGCGATGGCGATGCTGAGGAACGTCCCGGGCGCCTCATCGGCCGCCAGCCGCACGGCCGTGAAATCCACACTCCGCCCGACGCCGCCTCGCTCGGCCAGGACCGTCAGGCGGCGCCCGACCTGCGCGTCGAGGTGCCGCCGCAGGGCACCCGCACCCGCCTCGCGCAGCCGCGTCGCCCGCGCACGGATCACGTCCGGCGCAACCGGCGGCATGCGCGCGGCCGGCGTGCCGGGACGTGGGGAATAGGGGAAGACGTGCAGGTGCGTCAGGCCGCATTCCGCCACGAGGTCGAGGGAGCGGGCGAACTGCGCCTCCGTCTCGGTCGGGAAGCCCGCGATCAGGTCGGCGCCGAGTACGATGTCGGGCCGCAGCCGCCGCACGGTCTCGCAGAATCGGATCGCGTCGGCGCGCAGGTGCCGGCGCTTCATGCGCTTGAGGATCAGGTCGTCGCCGGCCTGCAGCGACAGGTGGAGGTGCGGCATGAGCCGCTCCTCCTCGGCGATCGCCGCCAGCAGGGCGTCGTCGGCCTCGACGGAATCGATCGAGGAGAGGCGCAGGCGCGCGAGGTCGGGCACCGCCCGGAGGATCGCCCGCACGAGACCGCCGAGGGTCGGGGCCGGGCCGGCGAGGTCGCGGCCGTAGGCGGTGAGGTCGACGCCGGTCAGCACCACCTCGCGCCCGCCCCGGGCCACGAGGGTCTCGACCTGCGCGATCACGTCCGCCTCCGGCACCGAGCGGGAGACGCCCCGCCCGAACGGGATCACGCAGAAGGTGCAGCGATGGTCGCAGCCGTTCTGCACGGGCACGAAGGCGCGGGTGTGCCCGGCGACCGCCTCGACCCGCGTCGGCTCGGCCACCCGCGCCGCCATGACGGCGCCCGGACCGGTCGCGGCCGCAGACCAGCCCTCCGGCCGCAGCTTCTCGGCGTTGCCGACGAGGCGCGCCACCTCCGGCATGGCCGCGTAGGCCTCCGTCTCGACCTCGGCGCCGCAGCCGGTGACGACGATCTCGGCGCCGGGCCGCTCCCGGGCGATGCGCCGGATCGCCTTGCGGGCCTGCCGCCCGGCCTCGGCGGTCACCGCGCAGGTGTTCACCACCACCCGGTCGCGCCCGTCCGCAGCCGCGTGGGCCCGCAGGGCCTCGGACTCGACGGTGTTGAGGCGGCAGCCGAAGGTGAGGGTCTCGACCGCCATCAGGCCGCGCTGTCGAACAGCTCCGGCGCCAGGGTCCCCTCGGCGACGAGCGCGACCGGACCGGTCATCAGGACATGGTCGTCGGCGCGCCACTCGACGAACAGCTCGCCGCCCGGCAGCGCGACGCTGGCCTGCCGGCCGATCATCCGCAGGCGCGAGGCGGCCACCACGGTGGCGCAGGCGGCGGTGCCGCAGGCGAGCGTCAGCCCGGCCCCCCGCTCCCAGACGCGGAGCTTGATCGTCTCGCGGCCCGTCACCTGCGCCACCGAGATGTTGGCGCGCTCCGGGAACACCGGGTGGTTCTCCAGCATCGGGCCGATCCGGGCGAGGTCGAAGCTGTCCGGATCCTGCTCCACGAAGAACACCGCGTGCGGGTTGCCCATGTTCACGGCGCCCGGCGAGTGCAGGATCGGGTCGTCGATCGGGCCGATCTGCAGCTCGATCCGGCGGGTGTCGGGGAACGGCTCGGACAGGGGGATCTCGTCCCAGGCGAGCCGCGGCCGGCCCATATCGACCGTGAAGGCGCGTTCCGAGACGCGGCGCACTCCGAGCAGGCCGGCCTTGGTCTCCAGGGTGAGCCGGCCGCCCTCGGCCGGCCGCGCCATGGCCGGGTCGTCGAGCATCGCGTAGGCGACGCAGCGCGTGCCGTTGCCGCAGGCGCCCGATTCCGAACCGTCGGTGTTGTAGATGCGCATGAACGCGTCGGTGCCCGGGCTCACGGGATCGTGCAGGACCATCAGCTGATCGAAGGTCGAGCCGGGATCCTGGGCGATCGCCCGCGCCTCCTCGGGCCGGACTTTCGCCGCGGAGCCGCGCAGGTCCAGCACCACGATCGCGTTGCCGGCGCCGTGCATCTTCAGGAAGCGTCTGTGGGCGAGTGCGCTCATGCGGTCCCGCGGTTGGAGGAAGGCGCGGGCTATATCGCAAAAGCCGCCGCCCGGCGCGAGGGGTGCCACGGCGTGGCAGATGCGCCGCACCCGCGGCTCTCGTCCGCGGCGCCCTCGCGGGCCGTCCCGTTCGCCACTAGGTTACGCCGCGGGAGCCCGCGCGATCATCCGCGGGCCTCGACCGGAGCGCCCTACGTGATCCGCCTTCGTCCGCTCGTCGCCCTCTCGGCCGCCCTCGTGCTCGCGTCGGCCGGCCCGATCGCCGCCCAGCAGCAGCCCGCGCCACCGCCCTCCACGGCGCCCGCGCCGGCCCAGACGAACCCGCTGCCGACCACGACCGCGCCGAACCCGGTCGCCGACCCGGACAAGAGCGCGGCCCCGGCCCCGCAGCAATCGGTGGCGCCCCCGCCCGCGGGCCAGTCTGCGGCGGGAACGCCCCCGGCCACGAGCACGGGGACACCCGGCCGGCCCACGCTCATCGAGAAGGCCGGCGAGCCCGGCGACGTCGACGAGGTCACCCTCCCGGCCAAGCCCGCCGCGATCCTGTCCGGCAAGACCAAGTGGGAGGAGGCCGTGCCGAACCTGAAGCAGGCCTTCGCGCGGATCGAGGCCGACCTCGCCAAGCTCGGCGTCGCGCCGGCCGGCCGGCCGCTCGCGGTCTTCACCCGCACGGACGACGACGGCTTCGAGTTCGAGGCGATGGTCCCGGTGGCGGCCGCGCCGAGCCCGGCACCGGCCGAGACCGACGGCCTGCGCTTCGGCACGACGCCCTCCGGCAAGGCGCTGCGCTTCGCCCACAAGGGCTCCTACGAGTCGATCGACAGCACCTACGAGACGCTGACCGCCTACCTCGATGCCAAGGACATCGTCGTGCAGGACCGGTTCGTGGAGGAGTACGCCACCGACCTCAAGGACAGCACCGACGACAGTCTCGACGTGAACATCTACGCGCTGGTGAAGTAGGCGAGCGCGGGCCGGCGGCGGCGCCCTTCGGTCGCGACGACCGCCTCGGAATCGAGCGCGCCCTGCTCTCCGCTGGAAGCGCGCGGACCCGACGATGCGGACAGATCGCCGCTGCCCCGTACCGGCAGGAACAGG
The DNA here is from genome assembly GCF_900107945.1 of Methylobacterium sp. 190mf. Classification (NCBI taxonomy): domain Bacteria; kingdom Pseudomonadati; phylum Pseudomonadota; class Alphaproteobacteria; order Hyphomicrobiales; family Methylobacteriaceae; genus Methylobacterium; species Methylobacterium sp. 190mf. The sequence goes on from NZ_FNVI01000028.1 coordinate 32,294, forward strand.
GGCGGCGGCTGGCGGATTCGCCCGACATGCCCGCCGCCGACCTCAGATCCGCGACCGTCCCGCGTTCACGCCGCAAGGCGGTCCCCGCCGTCGCGGATCCGGCGCTGGCCGAGAAGGCGCTCGCCGTCCACGCGCGGCTCTGCCCGGTCTACGGCTGCCCGATCCCGTACTTCCACAGCCTCGATCCGGTCAGCGAGCTCGTCTCGTCGCTCCTGTCGCACCGGACCCGCAATGCCGAATCCGGCCGGGCCTTCAAGGCGCTGCGGGCGCGCTTCCCCGACTGGGACGCGATGCTCGACGCGGACGTGCCGGAGATCGAGGCCGCCATCGCGGGCGTGACTTGGCCGGAGCTGAAGGCGCCGCGTATCCGCGACGTGCTCCGCGCCCTGCGCGACCGGCACGGCAGCCTCGACCTCGCCTTCCTGGCCGACATGGAGGTCGAGGCGGCGCGGGAATGGCTGCAGGCGATCCCGGGCATCGGGCCGAAGACCAGCGCGGCGGTCCTGTCCTTCTCCACCCTGCGGATGCCGGCCCTGCCGGTCGACAGCCACCATCACCGGGTCGCCCAACGCCTCGGGCTGATCGGCAGGCGGGTCGATGTCGGCCCGTCGCACCCGATCCTGCGAGCGCAGCTCCCCGCCGACTGGAGCGCGCAGGATCTCTACGACAATCACGAGATCCTGATGCTGCACGGTCAGAAGGTCTGCCACCATCACCGTCCGGCCTGCGGGCGCTGCGTCCTGGTCGACCTCTGCCCGAGCGCGAAGCTGCCGACGCGGGAGCCGTGAGCGCGTCCTTGACCGTTCCGGCCTACGGGTGCGAGTAACCGCGCGCCCGGACGGCGCGGAGCCCCGGTCTTATCTTGCTCAGGATCGGCGCCGATGGCCGCGTTCACCGAATTGGTCTTCTCGGGCGTCCAGCCCACCGGCAACCTGCACCTCGGCAACTATCTCGGGGCGGTGAAGCGCTTCGTGGAGATGCAGGACCGCGACGCGCAGTGCCTGTACTGCGTGGTCGACCTGCACGCGATCACCGTCTGGCAGGACCCGGAGGCCCTGCGCGGCCAGATCCGCGAGGTCACGGCCGCGTTCCTCGCCGCCGGCATCGATCCCAAGCGCTCGATCGTGTTCAACCAGAGCCAGGTGCCGCAGCACGCCGAGCTCGCCTGGGTGTTCAACTGCGTCGCCCGCCTCGGCTGGCTGAACCGCATGACCCAGTTCAAGGAGAAGGCCGGCAAGGATCGGGAGAACGCCTCGATCGGCCTCTACGACTATCCCGTGCTGATGGCGGCCGACATCCTGGCCTACCGGGCCACGCACGTGCCGGTCGGCGAGGACCAGAAGCAGCACCTGGAGCTGACTCGGGACATCGCACAGAAGTTCAACACCGATTTCTCGGGGTCGATCACGGCGCACGGCCACGGCGACGCGTTCTTCCCGATCACGGAGCCGCTGATCGGCGGCCCGGCCGCCCGGGTCATGTCGCTGCGCGACGGCACCAAGAAGATGTCGAAGTCGGATCCGTCGGACAACGCCCGCATCAACCTCACGGACGACGCGGACGCCATCGCGCAGAAGATCCGGAGAGCGAAGACCGACCCCGAGCCCCTGCCCTCCGAGGTGGCGGGCCTGAAGGAGCGGCCCGAGGCCGACAACCTCGTGGGGATCTACGCGGCGCTCGCCGGGATCACCCGCGAGGACGTGCTGCGCGATTTCGGCGGGGCGCAGTTCTCGACCTTCAAGCCGGCTCTGGCCGACCTCGCGGTGACGAGCCTCGCGCCGATCGCCGAGGAGATGCGCCGCCTCACCGCCGATCCGGGCCATATCGACGCCGTGCTGGCCGACGGCGGCGCCCGGGCCGAGACCATCGCGGCGCAGACCCTCGACGCGGTCAAGGACATCGTCGGCTTCGTCCGGCGCGGTCCCAGCCTGCAGGCGGTGCGGTGACCGTCCGGGCGCTGGTCTTCGACGTCTTCGGGACGCTGGTCGACTGGCGCTCCGGCGTCGCCCGCGAGGCGGCGCGGCTGCTCGCGCCCGTCGCGCCGGACCTCGATGCCGGCGCCTTCGCGGACGCGTGGCGGGCCCGCTACAACCCATCGATGGAGACGGTGCGCTCCGGCGCCCGACCCTACGTCGACCTCGACACGCTCCAGGCCGAGTCGCTGCCCGGCGTGCTGGCGCAGTTCGGCATCGCGGGCGTCTCCGAGGCCGTGCGGGGCGAGCTTGTCCAGGCATGGCACCGGCTCGACGCGTGGCCCGAGGTGCCGGACGCGCTGCGACGCCTGCGCGAGAAGCACCTCCTGGCACCGAACTCCAACGGGCATGTCCGGCTGATGGCCGACCTCGCCCGCCGCAACGGCCTGATCTTCGACGCGGTGCTCGGCGCCGGCTATTCCCACGACTACAAGCCGAAGCCGGCGCTCTACCGCGACGCGGTCGCGGCCTTCGGCTTCGCGGCCGGCGAGACCATGATGGTCGCCGCCCACTCGAACGATCTCGCGGCGGCCGCCAGCCACGGTCTCGCCACCGCCCACATCGCCCGCCCGCACGAGCACGGCCCGGCCGGCGGCGAGACCGCGCCGACGGTGCCGGTCACCCACGCGGCGCGGGATCTCGCGGATCTCGCCGACCGGCTCGGCTGTTGACGGATCGATACGGGAGGGTGTGATGGCCGACTGGAACCCCGCCCTCTACACCCGCTTCGAGGACGAGCGGACCCGCCCCGCCGCCGAACTTCTCGCCCGCGTGCCCATCGACGCACCGCGGCTCGCCGTCGATCTCGGCTGCGGGCCCGGCAACTCGACCGCGCTGATCGCGGCGCGCTTCCCCGACGCGGAGGTGATCGGCCTCGACACCTCGCCGGCCATGCTGGAGAGCGCCCGCGCCCGGCTCCCGGACCTTGCCTTCGCGCTGGCCGACGCCGCGACCTGGATACCGGACCGGGCGCCGGACCTGATCTACACCAACGCCGTCCTGCAATGGCTGCCGGACCACGCGAGCCTGCTGCCGCGGCTGTTCGGTCTGCTCGCCCCGGGCGGCGTGCTCGCCGTGCAGATGCCCGACAACCTCGCCGAGCCGACCCATCGCCTGATGCGCGCGGTCGCGGCGGACGGTCCCTGGGCAGCCGCGATCGGCGATCCGGCCGTGGCCGGCCGCCTCGGACGGATGCTGGAACCCGCCGCCTACTACGACCTGCTGGCGCCGCGCGCCGCCGAGGTCGATGTCTGGCGCACCGCCTACCACCACCGCATGGCGGACGCGGCCGCCATCGTGGACTGGGTCAGCGCGACCGGGCTCCGGCCGTTCCTCGACCCGCTGGATCCGGAGGAGCGGGCCGGCTTCCTGGCGGCCTACACCCGCGCGATCGACGCCGCCTACCCGCCGCGCAGCGACGGGCGGCGCCTGCTCGCCTTCCCGCGCGTGTTCATCGTCGCCCGCAAGGCGCCGTAGCGCGGGCCGGCACGGCGACCATCAGGCCGCGCGCACCGTTCCGAGGAAGCGGCCGACCTCCGCCCGGAGATGCGCGGATTGCCGCGACAGGTCCGCGGACGATTCCAGCACCTGACCGGCGGCAGAGCCGGTCATGTCGGCGGCTTCGGCCACGCGGGCGATGTTCGTCGTCACCTCGCCCGTGCCGGCGGCGGCCTGGGTCACGTTGCGGACGATTTCCTGGGTTGCCGTGCCCTGCTGCTCGACCGCGGCCGCGATCGTCGTGGCCGCCCCGCTGATCTCGTCGACGCGCGTCGTGATGCTGCCGATCGCCGAGGCCGCCTGCTCGGTCGAGGCCTGGACGCGGGCGATCTGGCCCGCGATCTCCTCGGTGGCCCGTGCGGTCTGCTCGGCCAGCGCCTTCACCTCGGCGGCCACGACCGCGAAGCCCCGGCCGGCCTCGCCGGCGCGGGCCGCCTCGATGGTGGCGTTCAGGGCCAGCAGGTTGGTCTGGCCGGCGATGCCGCTGATCAGCGCCACAACATCACCGATCTTCATCACCGCCGCGCTCAGATCCTCCACCAGCCGCACCGTGCGCCCGGCCTCGTCGGCCGCGGCCCGCGCGAGTTGCGCGGATCCCTGGACCTGACGCCCGATCTCCTGCACCGAGCTGCCGAGCTCCTCGGCCGCCGAGGCTGCGGCCCGGACGTTGGAGGCGGCCTCCTCGGCCCCGGCCGCGACGGTGGTCGACTGGCCGGCGGTCTCCGACGCCGTGGCGGCCAGCGCCCCGGCCGTGGCCTGCAGCGCGGTGGCCGCGTCCGTGACCGTCGCGACGATGCCGCCGATGGCCTGCTCGAAGCTGTTCGCCAAGTCCGCGGTCACCCGCTTGCGGTCCCGGTCGGCCGCCGCCTGAGCCTCTGCCCGCGTTCGCGCGTCGGCCTCCGCCTGCGCCCGCAGGCCGTCGCGCAGCTTCAGCACGGCACGCCCGACCAGTCCGACCTCGTCGCGGCGCCGCGCCTCGCGCACATCCGCCCCGTAATCGCCCGCGGCCATGTCGCCGATGGTCCGGCCGAGGCCGCGGATCGGCGCCCCGACGAGATGGTGCAGCGCGCCGAAGACGGCCGCGCACCCGATCAGCACGCAGAGGACCGAGATGCCGATCAGCGTCGCGCGCGCCCGATCGGCGGCGGCCGTGAGCGTCGCCACCGGCACCGCGACGACGATCGCCCAGCGGTCGGGCGTCTCGCCCGCCTGGATATGCTGCGCCATGTAGCGCCACGGCGCCCCGTCCGGGCCCGGCGCGTCGGTCACCACCACGGCTCCCGCCGCGATCGCCTGCCGGGCCGCGTCCGCCGCCGACGCGTCGAAGCCGTGCATCGGCTTCCCGGCCGCCGCGCCGGTCGGATGCGCGACGGTCGTTCCGTTCGCCGAGACCACGGCGAGGTAGCCGGTCCCGAACGGACTCACCGCCCCGAGGGCGGCGTTCAGGGACCCGAGATCGATGTCGACGCCGGCGGTGCCGCGATACGTGCCGTCCACGGTGATCGGTGCGCCGAACGACATCATGACGACGTCCTTCCCGGCCACCGGGTAGATGTAGGGTTCGATGGCGACCAAGCGGTTCAGCTGCTTCGGCCGGAGGTAATAGGTGCCGTCCGGCTCGGCCTCGTAGCCCGTGAGGACCTCGCGCTTGATCGTGCCGCTCCCGCGGTTCCAGTAAGGCATGAAGCGGCCGCTCGCGTCCGAGGAGGCCGTGCCGGCGAACGCGCGGTCGCGCCCGTCCAGGGCGTCCGGCTCCCAGCCCGTCCAGGTCGCGATCAGCTCGGGGTTGGCGCGCAGAAGCTCGCGCAGCAGCGCGTCGTAGATGTCCCGGTCCTGGATGCGGCCGGCGCGCAGGGCCGACGCGGAGGCCGCGATGCTCTCGGCAGTCTTGGCCGCTACCGCGAGGCGGAAGCGGACCTCGCGCGCCTCGTTCGACAGCGTCTCCGACTGTATCTCTGCGGCCTGATCATCGAAGGAAGCGTCGATTCGGCGGGCGAGAAAAGTCGTCCCACCCGCGAACACCGCAGCGATCAGGATGCTGCAGATCAATGCGACGCGCAGCGGGAGCGAAACCATGGTCTTAACGGTCCAAGCATAGATGCGATCGGCAAAATCTGCACGAAATTTATGGCTCGGCCCTCACATCGTCAAGAATTTTTTGACCACTAAACTATATAGCACAGAATTCTTGCTGAATTAATATTTGATACGGCAGATTTATACTCGGAAAAATCTAATTTGACGTAAATTGAGTTCCGCACCGGCCGCCCGGGACTGCGGGGCGGCCGGAATGGACGATCAGGCCTCGCCGCGGGCCATCAGCGCCTCGTACTCCGCGACTTCCAGCCGGCCCTCCTGGGCGACGCGGGCCTTGTCGGCATCGCTGATCACGTCGCCCGCGAGGTCGAGGCGCTTCCAGGCGGCGAGCGGGGTCTCGCGGCCGGGACGCGGCACGTACTTGTTCTGCTCGAGCTTCTGATACTTGTGGATGTAGCGCGGGCAGTTGATCCAGATCTTCGTCACCGCGACCTTCACCAGGTACTTGGCCTCGGTGTACGCGGCCAAGAGAGCGTCGTCGCGCAGCAGCGTCGCGTGGCCCTGGACGCGGATCCGGTGGGGCGTCTCGAAGTCGATGAACAGCAGGCCGACCTTGGCCTGCCCCTCGATGTTGCCCATCGAGTAGAACATGCCGTTGCCGTCGAAGCCCGGGAAGACGAGCGTCTTGTCGTCGAGCACCTTCACGAAGCCCGTGGGACCGCCCTTGTAGGAGACCGTCGGCATCCCGTCCGGGTCGACGGTCGAGAGGAAGAACATGTCGCGGGAGCCGATGAAGGCGGCCTCGTCCGGCTGGACGGTCTCGTGGACCCAGTCCTCGTCGAGACGCACGGCGAGCTTGGTGGTGCCGAACTCCTCCTGCAGCGCCCGGTGCGCGTCGGAATAGAGCGATGCCATGCGTGTCCTCTCCGCTTGCCGGTCCTCGTACGCGCGGGACCGCTGGCGGGCTTATGGCCGGGACACCCTGTGTCGGGCAACCCGGAACGCCAAGGGCCGGCCACGCCTCCGCGTGACCGGCCCCGCGCGTGCGCGGCCGGGCCGGGCCCGACCGCGCGGATGCGGATCAGTTGCGGGTCTTGTCGACCAGCGCCTTCTCGGAGATCCACGGCATCATGCCGCGGAGCTTGGCGCCGACCTCCTCGATCGGGTGGGCGGCGAGCTTGGCGCGGGTCGCCTTGAACGAGGTCTGGTTGACCTTGTTCTCCAGCATCCAGTTGCGGGTGAAGGTGCCCGACTGGATATCGTTCAGCACGCGCTTCATCTCGGCCTTGGTCTCGGGCGTGACGATGCGCGGGCCGGTGACGTACTCGCCGTACTCGGCCGTGTTGGAGATCGAGTAGTTCATGTTGGCGATGCCGCCCTCGTAGATGAGGTCGACGATCAGCTTCACCTCGTGGAGGCACTCGAAATAGGCCATCTCGGGGGCGTAGCCCGCCTCGACCAGGGTCTCGAAGCCGGCCTTGATCAGCTCGACGAGGCCGCCGCAGAGCACGGCCTGCTCGCCGAACAAGTCGGTCTCGCACTCCTCCTTGAAGGTCGTCTCGATGATGCCGGCGCGGCCGCCGCCGTTGGCCGAGGCGTAGGACAGGCCGAGGTCATGGGCATTGCCCGAGGCGTCCTGCGCGATGGCGATCAGGGTCGGCACGCCGCCGCCGCGGAGGTACTCGGAGCGCACGGTGTGGCCCGGGCCCTTCGGGGCGACCATCAGAACGTCGAGATCCTTGCGCGGCTCGATCAGGTTGAAGTGGACGTTGAGGCCGTGGGCGAACAGGAGCGCGGCGCCCTGCTTCATGTTGCCCTCGAGGGACTCGCGGTAGATGTCGCCCTGCAGCTCGTCGGGGGTGAGCATCATCACCACGTCGGCCCACTTGGCGGCCTCGGCGACCGACAGAACCTTGAAGCCCTCGTGCTCGGCCTTCTTGGCGGTGGCAGAGCCCTCGCGCAGCGCGATGACGATGTCCTTCACGCCGGAATCGCGCAGGTTGAGCGCGTGGGCGTGGCCCTGGCTGCCGTAGCCGACGATGGCGACCTTCTTGCCCTTGATCAGGTTCAGGTCGGCGTCGCGATCGTAATACACCCGCATGTCTGTCTCCTCTTAAGCTTGGTGTTTCGGGTCGGTTCTGGCCCGGCCGTAGAGGGCCAGGAACTGCTCGACGGCGCGGCCCGCATCGCGCCGGATCTCGGCCCCGTCGAGGTCGAGGGTCTCGCCGAGCAGAAGTCGGATCTGGATATCCCGGCCGACGAGGCCGAAGAAGGTGCGGAAGGCGGCCTCGCTGTCGGCGAAGGTCAGCAGGCCGGCGACGCGCCCCGCCTCTAGCACGGGCTTCACCCGCTCGCCGATCGCGAAGCGCCCGTTCGCCAGGACGATGCCGCCGAGATTACTCTTGCGCGAGCCCGCATGCGCGATGGCGATGCGGTTCAGCGCCACCGAGGTCGGGCCGGTGATGACCTCAAGCCACGTCACGGCGAAGTCCTGCAGGCGCTCCCGCAGGGTCGCGCCGTCGAGCACCTGAGCGCTGTCGTGCCCGGCATGGACCCGGGAGGCCTGCCAGCGCACCGTCGCGGTCAGCAACCCGTCCCGGTCGCCGAACCACTTGTAGAGCGTCTCCTTCGAGCAGCTCGCCCGGCGCGCGACGGCGTCCATGGTGAGCTGCTCGCCGTCCTCCACCATGAGGCCGAGCACGGCGTCCAGCACCGCCTGCTGGCGTGCCGACGGCTCTTCCCGCTCTGCTGTCGCGCTGGCCTGCATCATCTCGAATGGCGTACCGTACCGTACGGTACGCGCTTTAGGCCGATTCGTAGGGCGCGGCAAGGGGGTGCCGTGCCCGCACCTCGCTAGCGGGGGAGCGGCAGCCCTTCGCGGGCGAAGACGGCCTGGACAGCCGGGCGCTCGGCGACCCGGCGCGCATGGGCGGTCCAGGCCGGGAAGCGCCCGGCCATGTCGAACCGGAGCACCGGGCCGTTGGCCCAGAACCAGAAGACCGTCAGGTAGGCGTCGACGACGCTGAACCGGTCGCCCACCGCCCAGCCGCCGTGCGACAGGCGCACCTCGGTCATGGTGGCGAGGTCCGCGTAGGTGTTGGCCGCCTTCGCCTTGATGCCCTCGAAGGCGCTCTCGTCCTCGGTGTAGCGCTCGGGCCGGCGGACATGGGCGTAGGTCACGTGGTGGTTGCAGGCGAGCCAGCCGAGCCACTCGTCGGCGGCGGCCTGCTCGCGGAGATCCGTGGGCCAGAGCCCCTTCTCCGGCACCTGACGGGCGACGTGGCGCATGATGGCCGCGCACTCGGTGAGCACCCAGCCGTCCTCGGTCAGCGCCGGCACGCGGCCGCGATCGTTGATCGCGAGGTATTCCGGCCGGCGCTGGTCGCCCGCGGCGAGATCGAGCTTGAAGCCCTCGTAGGGCAGCCCGGATTCCTCCAGGATGATATGCGCGGCGAGCGAGCAGGCGCCGGGGGCGTAGTAGAGGGTGCGGGCGGTCATGGGGGGTCCTTGATCGACGAACACGGGCGCGGCGTTTTCAGCGACAACGGCCAGCCGGCTGTCGCCTTCAGAGCCGGTAACGTCTTCCGGCTCCCCGAGCACCGACTGGCCGCGCGCCAGAAGCTCAGAGCGGCTCCGCCCCGCGCCCCATGGCGGAGATGCCCGTCCGGCAGATCTCCACCAGCCCGATCACGCTCATCAGGCGCACGAACCGGTCGACATCCTCGGTGGCGCCGGTCAGCTCGAACACGAAGGAGTTGAGCGTGGCGTCCAGCGTCTTGGCGCCGAAGGCGGCGGCCAGCCGCAGGGCCTCGCTGCGGTGCTCGCCCTCGCCCTTCACCTTCACGAGGCAGATCTCGCGCTCGATGGCGTTGCCCTGGAGCGTGAGGTCCACGACCCGGTGCACCGGCACGAGGCGGTCGAGTTGCGCCTTGATCTGCTCGATCACGGCGTTCGTCCCGGTGGTCACGATGGTGATGCGCGAGATGTGGCGCGCCTCCTCGGTCTCGGAGACGGTCAGACTCTCGATGTTGTAGCCGCGGCCGGAGAACAGGCCCGAGATGCGGGCGAGCACGCCGGGCTCGTTGTCGACGATCACCGCCAGCGTGTGCCGGTTCACCGGCTCGACGCGGACGGCATCGGGGTAGTGGGTGTTCATCGCGTTCATCGCCGGCCTCGTCCTCGTCGTTCGACCCATCGCCGCCGCAGCGGCGGATCGCGGCCCGGCGGTGACGCCGGGCCGCCCGCCCTCACACCAGCATCTTGCCTTCCTCGGAGATCACGTCGCCGAGCTCGACGCCGGTCTCGCCGAGGTAATCGGACAGGAGCATCTCGTTGTGCGCCTTGCCCGACGGGATCATCGGGAAGCAGTTCTCGGTCTTGTCGACGATGCAGTCGAAGATCACCGGGCCGTCATGGGCGAGCATCTCCGCGATGGCGCCGTCGAGGTCGCCAGGCTTCTCGCAGCGCATGCCCTTGGCACCGTAGGCCTCCGCGAGCTTCACGAAGTCCGGCAGGCTCTCCGAGTAGCTCTGCGAGTAGCGCGAGCCGTGCAGCAGCTCCTGCCACTGGCGGACCATGCCCATGTACTCGTTGTTCAGGATGAACACCTTGATCGGCAGGCGGTACTGCACCGCCGTCGACATCTCCTGCATGTTCATCAGGATCGAGGCCTCGCCCGCGATGTCGATCACGAGCCCGTCCGGGTGCGCGAGCTGGGTGCCGATCGCCGCCGGCAGGCCGTAGCCCATCGTGCCGAGGCCGCCCGACGTCATCCAGCGGTTCGGCTCGTCGTACTTGAAGTACTGGGCGGCCCACATCTGGTGCTGACCGACCTCGGTGGTGATGTAGGTCTCGCGGTCCTTGCAGGCCTCGTAGAGGCGCTGCACGGCGTATTGCGGCTTGATGATCGTGCCCGACGGCCAGTAGGCGAGGCAGTCCCGCGCCTTCCAGGCGCTGATCTTCTGGAACCACGGATCGAGGTTCGACGTGTCGGGCCGCGACGGCAGGGCGCGCCACGCCTCCAGCATGTCGGCGAGCACCGAGGCGCAGTCGCCGACGATCCCGACATCGACCTTCACGACCTTGTTGATCGAGGAGGCGTCGACGTCGATGTGGATCTTCTTGGAGAAGGGCGAGAACGCGTCGAGGCGGCCGGTGATCCGGTCATCGAACCGCGCGCCGACGCAGATCATCACGTCGCACTCGTGCATCGCGAGGTTGGCCTCGTAGGTCCCGTGCATGCCGAGCATGCCCAGGAACTTCTCGTCCGTGCCCGGATAGGCGCCGAGCCCCATCAGGGTCGAGGTGATCGGGAAGCCGGTCTCGCGGACGAGCTCGCGCAGCAGCCGCGAGGCCTCCGGGCCCGAGTTGATCACGCCGCCGCCGGTGTAGAAGACCGGCCGCCGTGCGGTCGCCATCAGCTCGACGGCCGCGCGGATCCGGTCGGCGTCGCCCTTCACTGCCGGGCGGTAGGTCTTGTGGCTCGCGATCTCCGGACGCTCGTAGAGGCCGGAGGCGAACTGGATGTCCTTGGGCAGATCGACGACGACCGGGCCCGGCCGGCCGTTCGCCGCGACGTAGAACGCCTCGTGCAGGATGCGCGGCAGGTCGTCGATCGATTTGACCAGGTAATTGTGCTTCGTGCAGTGGCGCGTGATGCCGACCGTGTCGCATTCCTGGAACGCGTCGGTGCCGATCAGGTGCGTCGGAACCTGGCCGGTGATGCAGACCAGCGGGATCGAATCCAGCATCGCGTCGGTGAGCCCGGTGACGATGTTGGTCGCGCCGGGGCCCGAGGTGACGAGGACGCAGCCGACCTTGCCGGACGAGCGGGCGTAGCCCTCCGCGGCGTGGACGGCGCCCTGCTCGTGGCGGACGAGGATGTGCTTGACGGCGTTCTGGTGGAAGAGCGCGTCGTAGATCGGAAGTACGGCGCCGCCCGGGTACCCGAACAGCGTGTCGACACCCTGATCCTGGAAGGCCCGGATGACCATCTCGGCCCCGGTCATGACCTCGCCGCCCATGCTCGTCTCCTCGCGCTCTCCGAGGCCACCGCGATCCCATGATCGCCGCCCTGCCCCGTCCTCTCTCCCGGCACCCCCGTCACGCGGGGCGGTCTCCGCCTCGCCCGAAGGTGCCTCTCGCCTCGGTCACCCGTCTGCGCCGATCCCATGCCGCCCTGGAGCGGGCAACAAAAAAGGGCCCCGAGGGACCCTGCATGCGCCACCGCTCGGATCGCGACCCTCCTTCAGGGCCGCCCCGTCGGTGACGCTACCGCTACAATAAGGACCGTCGTCATCGGAAACCCGAAACTGCCCCGCGGCGGCCCCATGATCCGGAACTGGCTCATAGTCGGCGCGCGAAGTGTCGGGCCTCTTAGCGGAGAGCGCGGAGCCGGTCAACGCGTCCGTGCGTGCAATCGCGTTGGTTCCGCGCCGGTTGAGTGCCGGAGCCGCGGCTCACTGCAGCGGCGGCGGGTAGCGGCGCACCCAGCCGCTCGCCGCGTCGTAGGCGGCGCCGAGCTGCAGGCAGGCGAGCTCGCCGTGGTTCGGACCGACGATCTGGATGCCAGTGGGCAGACCGGCCTCGCCGAAGCCCGCCGGCACGGCGAGCGACGGGAGGCCCGACATCGTCGCGGGGATCGTGATCTGCATCCAGCGGTGGTAGGTGTCCATCGCCCGTCCGCCCACCGTCTCGGGCCAGCGCAGGCCCTTGTCGAACGGGAAGACCTGGGCGCTGGGCATGACCACGTAGTCGTAGGTCTTCATGAAGCGGCGCAGGGTCTCGTACCAGCGGGTGCGGCCCTCCAGCGCCGCGATGATCCGGTCGGCGCCGAGCGCCAGCCCCCGCTCGACCTCCCAGGCCGCCTCCGGCTTCAGCAGGACCCGGTGGCGGAGCTCGTCGTAGAACGGGCGGAGGTTCGCCGCGACGGTGAAGGCCCGCAGCACCAGCCAGTCCTGCCAGAGGGTCTCCATGTCGTAGCGCGGCATCGCCTCCTCGACGGTGCAGCCGATCTCCGCGAGGGTGGCGAGCGCCGAACGCCCGACGTCGAGCACGCCGGGATCGAACGGGATCTGGCCGCCGCAATCCCCGAGCCACGCGATCCGGGTCCCGCGGAAATCGCGGGCGAGCGGGCTCGCGAAGGCGGACGGGTCCTGCCGAATGGCGTTCGGGCAGCGCGGGTCGTAGCCCGCCAGCACCGAGAGCATCAGGCCGATATCGCCGGGCGTGCGCCCGATCGCCCCGAGCACGCCGAGGTTCGGGCTGAACACGTCCTTGGCCTCGGCGGGGATCCGGCCCCAGCTCGGGCGCAGGCCGTAGCAGTTGTTGAAGGCCGGCGGGTTGCGCAGGGAGCCGGCATGGTCGCTGCCGTCGGCGACCGGCTGCATCCGCAAGGCGACTGCGACCGCGGCGCCGCCGCTCGAGCCGCCCCCGGTCTTGGCCGGATCGTAGGCGTTGCCGGTGGCGCCGTAGACCGGGTTGAAGCTGTGCGAGCCCAGGCCGAACTCGGGGATGTTGGTCTTGCCGATGAAGATCGCCCCGGCGGCGCGCAGGCGCGTCACCATGATCGAGTCGGTGTCGGCGACCCGGTCGGCGAAGATCGGGGAGCCCTGCGTGAACCGCAGGCCGCGGACTGGGTCGAGATCCTTCACGGCCAGCGGGAAGCCGTGCAGCGGCCCGACGGCGTCCCCCCGCGCCAGCGCGGCGTCGGCGGCCTCGGCCTCCCGCAGGAGCGCGGCATCGTCGGCGAGGCCCACGAGGGCGTTCACCTGCGGGTTGATCCGATGGATCCGCTCCAGATAGGCGCGCATCACCTCCACGCAGGAGATCACTCGGCCATGGATGGCGGCGGCGAGGTCCACGGCGCCGAGCGCCGTGATGCCATCCTGTCGCGCGTCCTGCATCTTGCCCTCCCCCGGATCGACGGAAGATCGGTAACCGGAGGTTGGATCCAGGCAAAGATGGCTCTGGCTGATTGGATGGAGTGCCGATCATCGTCGTTGCGAGCGCAGCGAAGCAATCCAGTGTCGCGCGACGATCACCGATGTCGCGCATCCCTGGGTCGCTTCGCTGCGCTCGCGATGACGGAGCGCACCCATCGCCCTGATTCGCTATACCACCGACCAGGGCAGCGTCTCCTCGCCGCGGAACACGACGACTGCCGTGTCGTCGACCGCGACGGCCTCGGCGATGCGGCTCTCCCGCCGCTCCAGGGTCACGGTCCCGGCATTCGGCTCCAGCCCGTGGAAGCGGGCTCCGTTGAGCGACGCGAAGGCCTCGAACTTGTCGAGCGCCCCCTCCTCGTCGAAGACCTGCACGTAGGTCTGGAGCGCGGAAGGCCCGCAGAACACGCCGGCGCAGCCGCAGGACGCCTCCTTGGCCCCGCGGACATGCGGCGCGGTGTCGGTGCCGAGATAGAAGCAGGCCTCGCCGGAGGTCGCGGCCTCGCGCAGGGCCAAACGGTGCCGCTCGCGCTTGGCCACCGGCAGGCAGTACAGGTGCGGGCGCAGCCCCCCCTGGAAGATGTGCGTCCGGTTGATCACGAGGTGGTGCGGCGTGATCGTCGCCGCGCACCGGCTCCGGTGTTCCCGGACCACGTCGAGGATCTCCGCCGTGGTGGCGTGCTCCACGGTGACCTTCAGCCCTTGATGGCGGCCGAGCAGCGGGATCAGGCTGCCCTCCATGAAGGCGGCCTCCCGGTCGAAGATGTCGATCTCCGGGTCGGTCGCCTCGCCGTGGATCAGGAGCGGCATGCCGATCCGCTCCATGCGCTCCAGGACGGGGGTAATGCCGACGAGGTCCGTGACGCCCGCGTGCGAATTCGTGGTCGCGCCGGCCGGGTAGAGCTTCGCAGCGACCCAGACCTTCTCCCGAAATCCGCGCTCGATCTCGTCCGGGTCGGTGTCGTCCCGCAGGTAGCAGGTCATCAGCGGCGTGAAGTCCTGGCCTTCCGGCAGCGCGGCAAGGATACGCTCGCGATAGGCGCTGGCGGCCGCCCCCGTGGTCACCGGCGGCACGAGGTTCGGCATGATGATGCCCCGGGCGAACTGCGCCGCCGTGTAGGGCAGCACCGCCTTCAGCATCGCGCCGTCGCGCAGGTGGATGTGCCAGTCGTCAGGCCGCCGGATCGTGATCCGGTCGACGGTCTTCGCGTCCTGGCGCTCAGCGGGGAACAGGTCGGCGACGCTCATCGCGGGATGCCCCTCAGGCCTGGCCGAAGGCGGAGATGCCGCCGTGGGCCGCCGACCACTCCGCCGGCGCGTTGAGGAAGCGCTCGACCTCGGCCAGCGTCTTCGGGTCGAAGGTGCCCATCTCCTTGGCCACCGCCAGCACGTCCCACCACGTGGTGAGGTAGTGGAGCTTGATACCGATCTCCTCCATCAGCGCGGCGCTGTCAGGGAAGATGTCGTAGTAGAACAGCACGAAGCAGTGCTCGACCTGGGCGCCCGAATCGCGGAGGGCCTTGCAGAAATTGACCTTGCTGCGCCCGTCGGTGGCGAGGTCCTCGACGAGCAGCGTCCGGGCGCCCTCGACGATCTCACCCTCGATCTGGGCGTTGCGGCCGAACCCCTTAGGCTTCTTCCGGATGTACTGCATCGGCAGCATCATCCGGTCGGCGATCCAGGCCGCGAAGGGGATGCCGGCGGTCTCGCCGCCGGCGATGTGGGTCAGCTTCTCGTAGCCGATCTCGCGCACGATGGTGGCGGTGGCGAAATCCATCAGCGTCGAGCGCAGGCGCGGGAACGAGATGATCTTCCGGCTGTCGGTGTAGACCGGGCTCGCCCAGCCCGAGGTGAACTTGAACGGCTCGTCCTTGTAGAAGAGCACCGCCTCGATCTCGAGGAACATCTTGGCCGCCTCGCGGGCGATCACTTTCCGGTCGAGGGGCAGGAAGGGGCTGGTCATGCGGCGTGCGCGCTCCGCTTGGGGCGCTCTCCGGGGCCTTGAGAACCGGTCCGGCCAGAGAGATCGCGTGGGAATAGGGCCTGACCGCCCTCCTCCGCCCTGTCTCCGCCAGCGTCAACCCTGATCGCGGCGCTATCCGCGCCTCACGCAGGTCTGCCGGCCCGCAGATGCGCGAGGTGCCGGATCGCCAGCGCGTAGCCGTGCGTGCCGAATCCCGCCAGCACGGCCGTGGCCGCGAGCGAGAGGTAGGAATGGTGGCGGAACGCCTCGCGGCGGTGGACATTCGAGATGTGGCACTCGATCACCGGCACCTCGCAGGTGTTCAGCGCGTCGAGGATGGCGACCGAGGTGTGGGTGTAGGCGCCCGCATTGATGACGATGCCGGTCGAGCCGACGCGGTACTCGTGGATCGCGTCGATCAGCACATGTTCGGCGTTGCTCTGGCGGAAATCGACCGCGAGGCCGAGGCCGGCGGCCGTCTCGCGGCACAGGGCCTCGACGTCGGCCAGCGTCTCGCGGCCGTAGATCTCCGGCTGGCGCTTGCCGAGCAGGTTCAGGTTCGGCCCGTTCAGGACCAGGACGGTGTCGTTCATCGTGTGCCTCGCGGGTCGAGAGGTGCGGCAAGCGCCCGCAAGACTCAAGTCCGGGCTGTCATCCGGCCGGAGATGTCCCGCACACGGAGCTGCCGCCCGCGCCGGGCGGTTCAGATCCGGATCCCGCGGCGCTATCCCGGTCGCGGAAGCCCGATGCGGCAGGGAGGACAGGCGAATGGCAGGATCCCGGAGCGACGCGCCCGTGGTGATCGCGGTGGCGATCACCGGCTCGGTGCCGCGCAAGACCGACAACCCGGCCGTTCCGGTCACCGTGCCCGAGCAGATCGAGTCGACGCAGCAGGCCTTCGAGGCCGGCGCCACGCTCTGCCACATCCACGTGCGCAACGACGACGAGTCGCCCTCCTCCGATCCGGACAGGTTCGCCGCCGTGCAGGAGGGGCTGCGCCGGCACTGCCCGGGGATGATCGTGCAGTTCTCGACGGGCGGGCGCGGGCGCGACCCGGCCGCCCGCGGCCTCTCGCTCAAGCACCGGCCCGACATGGCCTCCCTGTCCACCGGCTCGGTGAACTTCCCGACGATCGTCTACGAGAATTCCGCGAGCCTCGTGACCGACCTCGCCGGCCAGATGAAGCAGTACGGCGTCCGGCCCGAGATCGAGATCTTCGACCTCTCGCACCTGCACGGCGCCAAGCGGCTGGTGGAGGCGGGCCTGATCGACGCGCGCCCGCACGTGCAGTTCGTCATGGGCGTCCAGAACGCGATGCCGGCCGAGGAGCACCTCCTCGACATCCTGCTCGCCGAGACCCGGCGGATCCTGCCGGAGGCGACCTGGACGGCGGCCGGGATCGGGCGCAACCAGGCGATCGTGATGGACTGGGCACTCGCCCGCGGGGCGGACGCGGTCCGCACCGGCCTGGAGGACAACATCCGGGTGACGAAGGACCGCTTGGCGGCGAGCAACGCCGAGCTCGTCGGCCTCGCCGCCGAGGCTGTGGCCTGCCACGGCCGCCGCGTCGCCACGCCCGCGGAGGCCCGCGCCGCCCTGGGCCTGGGTTGAGCGGGCGCAGATGTTGCCGCGGTCGCGCGGTGGAGACGGCACCGGATCCATGCGCCTCACGACACGCACGCCGTCCCGACCGCGATCCCTGATCGTCGGCTGCGCCGCCGCGGCCTGCGCGTTCCTGGTCGTGTCCTCGGAGGCTCCCGGTCAGGCCGGACCGGGATCGGCGGAGGCGCTCGTGAACGGGATCCAGACCATTCGGCGCGGCGACACCGTCACGAAGGTCGACCGGACCGGCAAGGGTGCGGTGCTGTGCATGCGCGGCATCCTGCAGGCGATGCGCGCCGTCGGACAGGCGTGCCACGCCGGCGCCGACCCGGACTTCCAGCAGGAATTGCGCGCCGCGCTCGCGCGCATCGATCGCTTCATCGCCGACAACGCCCCGGACGGGGCCGGCCCGCCGCGCGACGGGACGACGGAACCGGAGCAGCGGCCCGGCGCGGTCTGCGGCCGCGACGCGGAGGCCCTGTACGAGGCCCTGCGGACCGGCGGCGCCGCGGGCCTGCGCGCCCAGGTCGACGACCTGCTCTCGACCCCGCGCGAGCCGGTCATGAATCCGTGTCTGTGAGCCGGCCAGCGACGTCGCGGTTTCGGGACGTCGCCCGCGCGGCGGCGATCCCGACCCACCTTCTCACGGCCGACCCGGCGTGCTAACGATCCGCCCGCGCGGGTGTAGCTCAATGGTAGAGCAGCAGCCTTCCAAGCTGAATACCCGGGTTCGATTCCCGGTACCCGCTCCAAGCCCGCCGCGCGCCGCGCCTTCGGGCTCATCCGTCAGATCCCGTCAGGCGACGCCCGTGAAGAAGGTGGCGTAGCCGTCGTCGTTCACCCGGGCGAGATAGGCCCGGTACGGACCGTAGCCCGGCTCCTCCGGCCCGATCCGCCCGTATCCGTGCGCGCCCGCCTGCTCGGGCAACAGCGCCAGGGGCGCCGCGGCCGGGGTCAGCTGCGTGCCGCGCCCGGCGTGGAGCGTCGTCAGGACCCCGTACATCTCGCCCTGGATGTTGGGGCGGCACAGCACCGCGAGGCGGTGCTGTCCGTGCCAGTTGGTCACGAGGTAGATCATGCCCGACTGGCTCGGCACGGCGACGCTGCCGGACTGCGCGAAGGGCGCGTCGAGCCGCTCGGCCTCGCGGAACACGAGGCGGGCCGCGTCCGCGTCCCAGGCGATCTCGGTGCGGTAGGCGAAGATCGCGTCCGCCGACCCGAACGAGGGCCGCAGGGTGAGGTAGCGCCCCTCGATCCAGGCGACGCTCTCCCGCGAGTAGGAGCCGAGCTCGTCGGGCGCGTGACGGGCCGCCTCCGGGGCCGGGCGCGCCGTCTCCTGGCGCAGGGACTGGCCCAAGGCTTCCTCCAGCCGGATCGTCGTCGCCAGGGTGAAGGGCCTGCGGCCGGCGAGCGCCTTCTCCAGGGTCGAGATGCTGATCCGGGCCTCCTCGGCCAGCGTCTGCCGCGAGATGCGCCGGCGGGCCAGCGCCTCGCGCACGGTCTGGGCAATGGCGCGGCTCTGCGCCTCGGACAGTTCAATCTCGCTCACAGGCACGGCTCGCACGGGCTTGACCCGCACAGATCCGCACGAAACCGCACATTCGCGCAAGCGCGGCCAAGCTGACCGTCCACGCCGAGCCGTCAGGAACGCTCCGGCTCCGGGGCCAGCTCGGTCTCGACGATAAGCCTGAGCGGACCGGCCTGCAGCGCCTCCAGGGGCCAGCAGGTGACGAGGTCGAGATGCCGCCCCGGGGCCTCCGGGTCGATGCCCGAGGCGTCCCAGCGGGCCACCCGCGTGCCGGTGACGCGGAAGCGCAGAATCCGGCCGTCGCGGCCGGTCACCGTGACGGGATCGCCGGGCCCGAGCTGTCCCAGCACCGCGAACTGCGTGTCGCGGTGGGCGGCGATGACCGCGGTGCCGGGCGCGCCGGCCTCCGGGGTGCCGTCCAGGTGGCCGGGGCCGAAGGCCAGGGCCTGGCCGCTCCCGCCCCGCAGCACCACGAAGCTGCGGCCCGCGACGGTGAGCCGGGCGACCGGCTCGGTGTCGGCCCAGGGCCAGGGCCGGGCGGGCCGACCCTCGGCCAGGGTGCGGGCGAAGGCGCGCTCCAGCAGCAGCTGGGCCAGGACGGCCTTGGCGGGGATCCAGGCGGCCTGCGCCGCGAGCCCGAGCCCCGCGAGGGTGAGGAGGGCCGCGAGGGCCCTCCCCAGTCCGGTCACCGTGCGCCGGCTCATCGCGCGTCCCCGGTCCGCCGGCCGCCGATCGTCAGGCCGGTGCCGAGCAGGAGACCCAGCAGGGCGAGGAGCAGGCCCAGGCCGAGCTGCGCCACGATGCCGGCCCCGGTCCGCGGCAGGTCGACCGCCGCGCCCTCGGCCCGGATCGGCACGATCCGCGCTGCCCCGTCGTCGGCGGGCGTGGCGCCCGGCCGGTCCGTGCCGAACACCTTGGCGAAGTCCCAGCCCGCCGGCAGGTTCAGCGGCAGGTCGGCGGCGACGAGGGGCGTGCCGGGCGCGCGGCGCGGCGTGGCGTCGACGGCCACGAGGCTGGTCAGCCGCGTCGTCAGGCCGTGCTCCAGGGCCAGCGCCAGGATCGCGGCGTCGGCCGCGTCCGCGCCGAGGCGCCCCGTGATGCGCGCCGTCTCGGTCTCGCCGATCCGGGAGCGCGCCCAGACCTTGGAGATGCCGGCGCCCGCACCCGCCTCGGCGAGGGGGAGCGTCCGGGTCCATGTCCGGCCGCCCACCCGGCCCGTGACGGTCACGGTCCCGCGGGCCGTTTCCTCGGCCGCTCCCGGCAGAAGCGCGGCGAAGACCAGCGGCTCGCCGCGATACAGGTCGGGCAGCGCGCCCGGCGTGACCTCGACGCCCGAGACCGAGAAGGTCGCGGTCAGGTCGGTGACGGCGGGGGATTCCAGCTTCTCGTAGAGCGCGCGGGTCCGCTCGCCGACCTGCGCGAGGTCGCGGATCTCGGTGAAGCTGCCGCGTCCGATCTCGGCGGCGTGGCGCATCAGGTGGCCGTTGGGCGCCGAGCCGATGCCGACCATGAACAGGCGCGTGCGCCCGAGATTGGCGTGGATCGCCGCGAAGATCCGCTCCTCGTCGCCGACGGCGCCGTCGGTGAGGAACACGACCTGCCGGACGCGCCCGTCCTCGGGGTGCGGGTCGGCGAGGGCCGCCTTGAGCGGCGCCAGCATCTCGGTGCCGCCGCGGGCTTCCAGAGCGGCGACGAAGGCCTGGGCCTGCGCCAGGGCCTCCGGCGTCGCCGGGACGGGCGCGGGATGAAGCGCGTCCCAGGTGTCGTCGAAGCGGATGACGTTGAAGCGGTCCGACGGGGTCAGGCGGGCGAGACCGGCGAGCAGCCCGGCCTTGGCCTGCCGCATCGAGGCGCCCGACATCGAGCCGGAATTGTCGATGACGAAGGTGACGTCGCGCGCCGGCCGGGCGGCCGTGTCGGTCTCGATCGCCGGCGGGCTCACGGCGGCCAGCAGGTAGGTCCGGCCCGCCACGGTCTCGCGGAACAGGCCGAGGCCGGGCACCCGGCTCGGGACCGGCGCCCAGGTCAGCTCGAGGTCGCGGTCGGCCGGGACGACGCCGTCGGCGAGCGTGACGGTCCGCGCCTCCGGGCCGGTCTCGGTCACGCGGATCGCGTGGGTCGCGCTGCGGACGTCACCGACGGGGAAGCCCGCCTTCAGCCGCACGGTGACGGCGACCGGGTTGGTCGGCGACGACAGGGCCGGGTCGAGCACCGGCGGGCTGATCCGGGCGCGATCCGGAACCGGGTCGCGGGCCGCTCCGGCCACGCCGTCGAGGGAGACCGCGTCCACCGGGGCGGGGGCGGGATTGTAGCGGGGCGCGACCACCAGGGGCAGGCGCAGCGTCCGCGTCTCGCCCGAGACGGGGATCGTCTGCTGATAGGTGATCTGGACCACCACCGTCTCGCCGGGGCCGATATTGGCGACCGCGTTGGTGAAGACGTTGGGCCGCTCCTGCGCGGTCAGCGCCGCCGACTGCCCGGCCGCCTTCGCGGCCTCGTAGGCGCGCTTGGCCGCCGCCCGCTCGCGGATGTCGGCGACGATCACGCGGGAGCCGACGACGAGCTTCATCCCGTCGACGGCCGCGTCCTCCGGCAGGGGGTACAGGTAGGTGCCCTCGACCCAGTCCGCCGTGACGTTGCGGAAGGCCTGGGTGACGGTGGCCCGGGCGGTCGGGCCGCTGACGTCGACGCTGATGTCGGTCGCCAGTTGGACGGCCTCGACCGGCGCGGTGCCGGCCGGCCCGCGCAGGGTGAGGCCACCCCGGTCTCGGCCCGGCGCCGCGTGGGCCGAGGCGAGCATGATGAGCAGCGCCAGCAGCGCGAGGAAGAGCGGTGACAGCGCGGCGTTGCGGGGGGGCTCGACCGCGGATCGTGGAGCGAAGAACGGCATCGGGGAAACCTCCTGCACCGGCGGATCGATGCCGGCTCGCCGCTGAAGCTCCCGCGCCAGCCCCTCGGTCGCCACGAGAAGCTTCGCCCTTTTCCAGGCTCAGACCGCACCGGCCGGCCGTGCCCGGGCGGATCTGTGCGGAGCCGGTGCGGAGCTGTGCGTTCCGCGGCGCTTCCCGGCGAATCCGCTCTCGGCTTGACATATGCGCAATTTGCGTCTTAGTTATGCTCAACTTGAGCAGAAAAGACCGATGACCGAGTCCGAGTTCCTGGCAGGCTACGATCCTGCGGCCTACGAGCGGCCCGCCCTGGCGGTCGATCTCGTCCTGCTGGGGATCCGGGCGGGCCGGCTCGCCGCCCTCCTGCTGCGGCGGAGCCAGCAGCCGCAGGCGGGCCTCTGGGCCCTGCCGGGCGGGTTCGTGGGCATCGCCGAGACCCTCGACGCCGCCGCGGAGCGCGTCCTGCGCGACAAGGCCGGTATCGGGCGGGCGCGGCTCGAGCAGCTCTACACCTTCGGCGCCGTTGATCGGGATCCGCGGATGCGGATCGTCTCGGTGGCCTACCTCGCGCTGCTGCCGGAGGCGGCCTTCGTCGAGGCCCTGGTGGGCGGTGCCGGGCTCGCGGCGGCGGTGCTGGTCGTGCCCTGGGCGGGCGAGTCCGGCGGCCCGGTCTCGGCCGAGGCGGAGGACGGCGCGCCCCTCGCCCTCGCCTTCGACCACGCCGACATCCTCGCGCTCGCCGTGAAGCGGCTGCGCGGCAAGCTCGACTACACGGATGTCGGCTTCGCGCTGCTCCCGGAGCACTTCACCCTCCGGCAGCTTCAGGACGTGCACGCGGCGATCCGCGGCGTGCCCCTCAACAAATCCGCCTTCCGGCGCCGCATGCGCGACCGGGGCTGGATCGCGCCGACAGGCGCCCGCGAGGCCGGGACGGCGTTCCGCCCCGCCGAACTCTTCCGCTTCGACAGGTCAGGCCAGTTCTAAGCCTTTGTTTCAACGCGCTCTCTTGAGCCGAACCGGTATCCACTTCGGCGGAGAGCGCTTCGAGGAGCCCATCATGGCCACGGTCCGCAACATCGGTGTCATCGCCCAGCTTCGGAGCGAGGCGAGCAGCCACATCATCCGCTTCCGCAACGGTCGTGTCCGGCAGAGCGGGCGGGGTCTGGTCTTCTGGTTCCGGCCCGAGACCGCCAGCATCAGCGAGGTGCCGGTGGACGACCGCGAGATGACGCTCTTCGTCCGCGGCCGCAGCCGGGACTTCCAGACCGTCGTGGTCCAGGGGACGATCGGCTGGCACGTCGTCGATCCGGAGCTGCTGGCGAGCCGGGTCGACTTCTCGATCGACCTCCGCACCGGGCGCCTGCAGGGTGAGCCGATCGAGCGGATCGAGGCGCGCCTCGGCGGCATCGCGAGCCAGGCGGCGCTCCAGTATCTCGGGGCGAGCCCGATCGGCGCCCTGCTCGACGCCGGGCCGGAGCCGCTGCGCGCCGTGCTGGAACGGGTGCTGTCCGACGCCCCGGCGCTGGCCGAGATCGGCGTGGCGGCGGTGTCTGTGCGGCTCACCAACCTCGCGCCGACGAGCGAGCTGGAGCGCGCCCTCCAGACCCCGACCTTCGAGGCCCTGCAGCAGAAGGCCGACGAGGCGACCTTCGCGCGGCGCGCCCTGGCGGTCGAGAAGGAGCGCGCCATCGCGGAGAACGAGCTCGCCACGAAGACCGAGCTGGCCCGGCGCGAGACCGTGCTGATCGCGCAGGAGGCCGAGAACGCCCGCGACCGCGCCGCCGGCGTCGCGGAGGCGCGGGGCCTGGAGGCGGCCGCGGAGGCCGAGCGGATCCGCCTCGTCGAGGGCGCCCGGGCCGACGCGGAGCAGCGCCGCGCCGCCGTCTACCGGGACATGCCGCCCGCCGTCCTGCTCGGGCTGGCGGCCCGGGAACTCGCCGGCAAGCTGGAGACGATCGAGCACGTCAACGTCACGCCCGACCTGCTGGCGGCCGTCCTCGGCGAGTTCCGGGGCGCGCTGTCCCCGCGGCTCGCGCCGCGCTGAGGAGGTCTGCCGTGCCGGCCGTCACCCCCCGCGTGGTCTTCGTCATCCGCGACACGGATTACGAGCTGCTCATCGCCCGGCACGCGACTCGCGGCCAGGTCCGGTTCTTCCTGGAGAGCCGAGGCCAGACGCTCGCCGAGGTCGAGGCGCGCCACGCGCAATTCCAGGCCGTGCTCGCCGAGGCCCGGTCCGCCGTGCCGCTGGACTGGCGGCAGGCCCTGGTGCGGCGCCCCGACCTCGACCGCTTCCTCTTCGCCCCCGAGGACGTCGTCGTGGCGGTGGGGCAGGACGGGCTCGTGGCCAACGTCGCCAAGTACCTCGACGGGCAGCCGGTGGTCGGCGTCAACCCGGCGCCCGACCTCTACGACGGCGTGCTGGCCCGGGCGCGGGTCGAGGCCCTGCGCGCGCTCCTGCCCGCCAGCGCGGCCGGCGCCGTGCCCCTTCAGCGGCGCACCATGGTGCAGGCGACCTTCGACGGTGGCGAGCGGCTGCTCGCCCTGAACGAGATCTTCGTCGGCCACCGCAGCCACCAATCGGCGCGCTACCGCATCGACGACGGGGCGCGGGCGGAGGACCACTCGTCGAGCGGGCTGATCGTGGCCTCGGGCACCGGCCTGACCGGCTGGGCGCGCTCGATCAGCGAGGCGACGCACCTCACCGTGGAGGTGGGCATCGAGGAGGCGGCCTTCGGCTACTGGGTGCGCGAGCCGTTCCCGAGCGTCGCCACCGGCACCGACCTCCGCGGCGGCAAGTTCGCCGGATCGCCCCTCACCGTGGTGTCGCGGATGAACGAGGGCGGCGTGGTGTTCTCGGACGGGATCGAGCAGGATTTCGTCGCCTTCGACTGGGGGCGGCGGGTGAGCCTCGCGCCGTCCGACCGCACCTTCAACCTCGTGGCCGCGTAGCGCGGCGCCGACCGGGCGCCCGACGACCGCCTGTGCGCGAGGCTCGGGATGCTGCCCGAGGGCCCGCTCCGCGCGTTCTTCGCCCGCGCGGGACCGGCATTGACCGAAGAGCCCGGCTGAACACGCCGGCGGCAGACAGCCGCTTTCGCGGGCGTCGAACCGGTCGATGCGACACCTCCGTCATCACGAGCGGAGCGAAGTGACCCAGGGCAGCGCCATGTCGGGAGGCGTGGCGCGGCTGGATTGCTTCGCTCCGCTCGCAATGACGGCGGTGCCGTTCCTCGACAGCGCCGACGGGCGAGGTGCGCCGCCAACACCGCAGATTCCCGCGTCTGGCACGCTTCTTGGTTCGTATTCACCAGCGCAGCGTCGCCCCGGCGGCGGCTAGAGGTTGGCGTGCCGTCGATGTGGTGAGGTGCCGGGCGACCGGATCTCCGCGACTGCCTTGAGCCTGTCCCGAGCTCCGATCCCTCCGTTTCAGCACCGGCACGCGCCGTCCGGCGGATCGCGCGATCCGCCCTCTGAGGAGAGTCGATATGTGCGACCGTCACGGCGATTATCGCGTCCCGGATCTCACGCGGTTCAAGCCCAGTCGCAGGCGCTTCCTCGGCGGGACCGCCGCCGCGCTGACCCTGGCGGTGGGCCCGGGCCTGACCGGCCCGGCCGCGGCGGCCACCGGCATCCGCGCGACCCACGGCACCGGCTTCTGCAACCTCAACTTCTTCCTGGCCGAGGCGATGCAGCTCGCCAAGGATGACGGGCTGACGATCGACTTCGTCAACACGCCGACCTTCTCGGATCAAGTCACCTTCCTCGGCATGGGCCAGGTCGATGCCGGCGTGATGCCCTACACGAGCTTCATGGCCCTCTACGACGCGGGCGCCCCGGTGAAGATCGTGGCCGGCGGCGGCATCGAGGGCTGCGTGCTCGTGGCCCAGCCCGGCCTCGACAGCCCGGAGAAGCTCAAGGGCAAGACGCTCGGGACCTTCCAGCTCGATACGCTGGAAGTGCTGCCCTACGACTGGCTGAAGAAGAACGGCGTCGCCTTCAAGGACATCACGGTCCGCTACATGGGCTCGACCCCGGAGGCCGTGGAGGCGTTCCGCGCCGGGGCGCTGGACATCATCTCGACGATCGAGCCCTACGGCACGGCCCTGCTCACCGACGTGAAGGGCGCGGTGAAGCTCTCCGACGGGACCGACATCTACGGCAAGGGCTACACCGACTGCGTGCTGGCGGTCCGCAACGAGCTGATCGCCAAGAACCCGGCCGCCGTGAAGGCCCTGATCAAGGGCATGATGAAGGCCCAGGCGCTGGCGGAGGGCGACCCCCAGGTCGCCCTGAACAAGCTCGTCGGCTCCTACTACAAGACCTCGATGAGCAACGCCCAGCTCGCCATGGGCCGGCAGCCCTCGGTGGTCGACGCCCGCAACCAGACGCAGTTCATCCTCGACCGGACCGATTCCGTCGCCGAGATGGGCTACATCAAGAAGAAGCCCGGCCGCGACGCGATCGACTGGACCCTGCTGGAACAGGTCATCGCCGAGAACCCGGACCTCTACGGCAAGCTCAAGCTGAAGTCGGCCTGAGCGGATGGCCACCTTCCTCGCCCGCGCCGCCGCCGTCCCGCAGGACCGGCCGCGCCTCCCGCTCGGTCAGCGCCTCGCGCTGCCCGAAGGGCTCGTCCCCCTGCTCCGCCGGATCGGCTGGATGCTGGTCTCGGTCGGCTGCTTCGCCGGCCTCTGGGAGCTGCTCTGGGCGCTCGGCATCGCCGACGCCAAGCTCCTGCCGCCGCCGCACATCTTCCTCGGCAACCTCGCCGAGCAGGCGCGCTTCTTCAACACCGCGCAGCGCTGGCAGATCGGCACCGGGATGAATACCGGCCCCAGCCCCGCCATGGCGGTGCTGATCACCGTGCTCGCCTCGACCGGCCGGGTGCTGGCGGGCCTCGCCCTGGCGGCCTCCCTGTCGATCCTGGTCGGGGTGGCGATCCGCTACTTCAAGCTGTTCGAGCGGCTGACCCTGCCGACCATCACACTCCTGGCGCCGGTCTCGCCGATCGCGTGGCTGCCGGTGGCGATCTTCATGTTCGGGATCGGCAACGCCCCGGCGATCTTCATGGTGTTCATCGCCCTGTTCTTCACGATGGTGCTCTCGACCATCCAGCAGATCGACGGGGTCAACCGCAACTACATCAACGTCGCCCGGACCATGGGGGCGTCCAAGCGCCAGATCTACGCGCGGGTGATCGTCCCGGCGATCCTGCCGGGGCTGCTCGCGGTGCTGCGCCTCAACCTGTTCGGCGCCTGGATGGTGGTGCTCGTCGCCGAGGCGACCGGCGTGGGCTACGGGCTCGGCCAGGTGATCATGCTGGCGCGCAACACCTTCAACCCGTCGCTCGTCTTCTTCACCATCACGCTGATCGGCCTGCTCGGCTTCGCCTTCGACCTGCTGTTCCGGCTGGTCCAGCGGCGGCTGCTGTACTGGCTGCCGCGCGACGCGGGGGCCTCCCTTGGCCTCTGATCCCGCATCCCATGACGCCGTCTCGTGCCGCGGCGTCGCCAAGGTCTGGGCGGCCGGCACCGCCCGCGCCCACGAGGCCCTGCGCGACATCGACCTCACCGTGCGGCCCGGCGAGTTCGTGGTGTTCCTCGGCCCCTCGGGCTGCGGGAAGAGCACGCTGCTCTACCTGATCGCCGGGCTCGAACCCGCCTCCGGGGGCGAACTCCTGGCCTTCGGCGAACCGGTCACCGGTCCGTCGCCGGAGCGCAGTCTGATCTTCCAGGAGACCTCGCTGCTGCCCTGGCTCAGCGTCTGGCAGAACGTCAGCTTCGGCCTGTCGCTGAAGGGCGTGCCGGAGGCCGAGCGGCGGAGCGTCGCCCGGGCCGCGCTCCAGCGCGTCGGCCTCGCCGAGGCCTTCGACAAGCGGCCGGACGAGCTGTCCGGCGGCATGCGCCAGCGCGTGGCGGTGGCGCGGGCGCTGGCCATGCGCCCGAAGGTACTGCTGATGGACGAGCCCTTCGCGGCGCTCGACGTCCAGACCCGCCAGAAGATGCAGGACTTCCTGCTCGACGTCTGGCGCGACAGCGGCGCCTCGGTGCTGTTCGTGACCCACCACATCGACGAGGCGGTGGCGCTCGCCGACCGGGTGGTGGTGTTCACCGCCCGCCCCGGGCGGATCAAGACGATCGTCCGCAACGACCTCGCCCGCCCGCGCGACCCGTTCTCGCCCGAGGCGGAGGCCTTGCGGCGGCACCTCACCGAGCTCCTGCGCGACGAGGTCGACCGGGCCTTCGCCGAGCAGGAAGCGCTCGTCTGACCCCCTCCCCCAACACGGACACGACCATGGCCACATCGCTGATCCGCAGCCGGCGGATGATCACCCGCACCCTCGACCACGATCGCTGGGAGGAGATCGCCGACGGCGCGGTTCTTCAGAAGGACGGGGTCATCGCCGCGGTCGGCACCTACGCGGACCTGCACGCCCGCTACCCCGACGCACCCGTGATCGGGTCCGGCCGCGAGATCCTGCTGCCGGGCTTCGTCAACGGCCACCACCATGTCGGCCTGACGCCAGTGCAGCTCGGCTCCCCCGACATGCCCCTGGAGCTGTGGTTCGTCACCCGCATGGTGGCACGCAACCTGAACCTCTACCTCGACACCCTGTACTCGGCCTTCGAGATGGTCGGCTCCGGGATCACCACGGTCCAGCACATCCACGGCTGGATGCCCGGCAGCCTGGAGGAGGTCGAGGCGCGCTCCAACGAGGTGCTGCGCGCCTATCGCGACATCGGCATGCGGGTCTCGTACTGCTTCGCGGTCCGCGATCAGAACCGCCTCGTCTACCAGGCCGACATGGACTTCGTGGCGAGCCTGCCAGCGCCGCTGCAGGACCCGATGAAGCGCTGGTTCGAGCGCTTCCAGATGTCCCTGGAGGACAATTTCTCGCTGTTCCGCAGCCTGCATAGCGGCCAGGCCGGAGCCGCGCGGGCCAAGATCCAGCTCGCACCCGCCAACCTGCACTGGTGCTCGGACGCGGCCCTCGAGGGGCTGGCCGGCCTGTCCGAATCCTACGACGTGCCGATGCACATGCACCTCGTCGAGACCGCCTACCAGAAGGCCTACGCGGAGAAGCGCGGCGGCGGGACCGCAGTCGAGTACCTCGACCGGTTCGGCATGCTGGGACCCCGCCTGACGCTCGGCCACGGCGTCTGGCTCAACGAGTCCGACATCGACCGGGTCGCCGCGACCGGCACCTGCATCTGCCACAACTGTTCCTCGAACTTCCGGCTGCGCTCCGGCGTGGCGGCGCTCAACCGCTTCGAGGCCAAGGGCATCAACACGGCGATCGGCCTCGACGAGGCCGGCATCAACGACGACCGCGACATGCTGCAGGAGATGCGCCTCGTGCTGCGCGCCCACCGAGTGCCCGGCATGGACGAGGCCGACGTGCCGAGCATGGCCCAGGTGCTGCGCATGGCCACCGTCGGCGGCGCCCGCACCACCCCCTACGGCGACAGCCTCGGCACGATCGAGGTCGGCAAGGGCGCCGACATGGTCCTGATCGACTGGGACCAGATCGCCTACCCGTATCTCGACCCGGAGACGCCGCTCCTCGACGCGGTGATCCAGCGAGCCAAGACCGGCGGCGTCACCGCAGTTCTGTGCGAGGGCGAGGTGCTCTACGCGGACGGCCGCTTCACCCGGGTCGACCGCGACGCCGCCCTGAAGGCGCTCCACGACGACCTGTCGCGGGCGCTCTCGGACGACGAGGTCGAGCGGCGCCAGCTGTCGAAGGCGCTGCTCCCCCACGCGCGGCGCTTCTACGCCGACTACATCGACCCGTCGCGGCACGAGCCGTTCTACCGCCCGAGCTCGCGCGTCTGACGGCGCGAGCCCGGGCCGGGCTTCAGCGGACCAGGCAGGGCTTCTTGTTGTCGAAGGTCCAGCCGGGGATCAGGAACTGCATGGCGGCCGCGTCGTCGCGGGCGCCGAGGCCGTGATCGCGGTAGAGGGCGTGGGCCTCCTCCACCGCCGACATGTCGAGCTCGATGCCGAGGCCCGGCCGCTCCGGCACCCGCACGAGGCCGCCGCGGATCGCCAGCGGCTCCTTGGTCAGGCGCTCGCCGTCCTGCCAGATCCAGTGCGTGTCGATCGCCGTGACGTTGCCGGGCGCCGCCGCGGCCACGTGGGTGAACATGGCGAGCGACACGTCGAAGTGGTTGTTCGAGTGCGAGCCCCAGGTCAGGCCGTGGTCGCGGCACAGCTGGGCCACCCGGACCGAGCCGGCGAGCGTCCAGAAATGCGGGTCGGCCAGCGGGATGTCGACGGCGCCGAGCTGGATCGCGTGGTTCATCTGCCGCCAGTCGGTGGCGATCATGTTGGTGGCGGTGGGCAGGCCGGTGGCGCGACGGAACTCGGCCATGATCTCGCGGCCCGAGAAGCCGCCCTCGGCGCCGCAGGGGTCCTCAGCGTAGGCGAGGACGTGGCCCTGGCCCTTGCAGAGGCGGATCGCCTCCGCGAGGGACCACGCGCCGTTCGGGTCGAGCGTCACGCGGGCCTTGGGGAAGCGCTCGTGGATCGCGGTGACGGCGGCGATCTCGTCCTCGCCACGCAGGACGCCGCCCTTCAGCTTGAAGTCGCTGAAGCCGTACTGGTCGTAGGCGGCCTCGGCGAGCCGGGCGACGGCCTCCGGGGTCAGCGCCTCCTCGTCGCGCAGGCGGAACCAGCCGTCGCGGGCCGTCGGCGCCCGGTAGCCGAGATCCGTGCGGGTGCGGTCGCCGACGTAGAACAGGTAGCCCAGCATCTCGACGGCGTCGCGCTGCTGGCCCTCGCCCAGGAGCGCCGCGACCGGCACGTCGAGGTACTGGCCGAGCAGGTCGAGGAAGGCGGATTCGACGGCCGTGACCGCGTGGATGGTGATGCGCAGGTCGAAGGTCTGCAGGCCGCGCCCGCCGACGTCGCGGTCGGCGAAGCGCGTGCGCATGGCGTTGAGCACCGCGTTCCAGGCGCCGAGCGGCTGCCCGACGACGAGGTCCCGGGCATCCTCCAGGGTCTTGCGGATGCCCTCGCCGCCGGGGACCTCGCCGAGGCCGGTGGCGCCGGTGGAGTCGGTCAGGATCACGAGGTTGCGGGTGAAGTACGGGCCGTGCGCGCCCGAGAGGTTGAGCAGCATGCTGTCGTGGCCGGCCACCGGCACCACCGTCATGGCGGTCACGGTCGGCGTGTGGCGGGCGGCGTGGCGACTGTCATTCAGCATGGCGTCCTCCTCGGGGGCCCCCGGCCGGTCTGCGCCGGGCGCGAGGCGGGATCGATGCGGGGCCGGACCGGCCGGGGCCGGTCCGGCGTGCGGGTCAGTGGGCCTTGAGCTCGACGCGGCGGATCTCGCCGACCACCACGAGGTAGCAGAAGCAGGCGACCAGGGCGTTCAGGCCGACGAAGACCAGGGCGCCGTTGAACGAGCCCGTGCTCTGGACGATGTAGCCGATCGCGATCGGCGTGGTGATGCCGGCGGTGTTGCCGAAGGTGTTGAACAGGCCGCCCGAGAGGCCGCCGCTCTCCCGCGGGGAGGTATCGGCGACGACCGCCCAGCCGAGCGCGCCGATGCCCTTGCCGAAGAAGGCGAGCGCCATCAGGCCGACCACGAGGGCGTCCGCCTGGACGTAGTTGCAGCCGATGATGCTCATCGACAGCAGCATGCCGCCGACGATCGGGATCTTGCGGGCCGCCGTCAGCGAGAAGCCGCGGCGCAGGAGCAGGTCGGAGATCACGCCCCCGAGGATGCCGCCGATGAAGCCGCAGAGCGCCGGCAGCACCGCCGCGAAACCGGCCTGCAGGATCGACAGGCCGCGCTCCTTGACGAGGTAGACCGGGAACCACGTCAGGAAGAAGTAGGTCAGCACGGTGATGCAGTACTGGCCGATATAGATGCCGAGCAGCATCCGGTTGGCGAGCAGCTGGCGCAGCGTCCGGCCGGCATCGCCCTGCTTGCTCCGGCTCTGGCCGTCCATGTCGAGCAGGGCGCCGCCGGCCTCGATGTAGTCCCGCTCCGCCTGGTTCATCGACGGGTGGTTCTTCGGGCTGTCGACCACGCGCAGCCAGAGGACCGCGAAGGCGATGCCGAGCAGGCCCATGCTGGTGAAGACGTGGTGCCAGCCGAAGTTGTGGACGATCCACGCCATCAGCGGCGTGAACAGCACCGTGGCGAAGTACTGCGCCGAGTTGAAGAACGCCGAGGCCATGCCGCGCTCGCGGGTCGGGAACCACGCGGCGACGATCCGGGCGTTGGCGGGGAAGACCGGCGCCTCGGTGAGGCCGACGGCGAGCCGCAGGGCGAAGAGCAGCACCACGGCGGTCAGGCCGGTGAAGAAGCCGACGGCGCCCTGGACCAGCGTGAAGGCCGACCAGAGGGCGACGGCGGCGGCGTAGACCCACTTGACGCTGTAGCGGTCGAGGAGCCAGCCGCCCGGGATCTGGGCGAGGACGTAGGACCACGCGAAGGCCGAGAAGACGTAGCCCATCTGAACCGGCGAGAGGCCGAGTTCCTTGGCCATGTCGGGGCCGGCGATCGAGATGGTCGCGCGGTCGGCGTAGTTGATGGTGGTCGCGGCGAACAGCATCGCGACGATCAGCAGGCGGACGCGGGTGCGGCGACCCGCGTCGGCGGCGGCGAGCAGGGTGCTCGGCGCGCCGGTCGAACTGGCACTCATGGACGTTCTCCCAGGCTCGTCGCCGCCCGGTTGATCCGGGAGGCGGGTCGTGGCCGCCGTTGGCTCGGCGGGTCTGTCTTGGGTGTCGAGGCGGGGCTCAGCGGCGGTCGCCGATCAAGGCCGTCAGCTCGGCGCGCTCGGCCGCGTCGAGTTCGGTCAGCGGCGGCCGGACCGGGCCGGCGTGGCGGCCGACGGCGCTCATGCCCGCCTTGACGATCGAGACCGCGTAGCCGCGCTTGCGGTTGCGGATCGCGATGTAGGGGAGGACGAAGTCGCGCAGCTCCCGGTAGACCGCGTCGCGGTCCCGGCGGCGGACGCTGTCGTAGAAAGACAGCGCCCATTCGGGCAGGAAGTTGAAGATCGCCGAGGAGTAGGTGGTGACGCCCATCTCCAGGTACGGCAGCGCGAAGGTCTCGGCGGTGGGCAGGCCGCCCACATAGGTCAGGCGGTCGCCCAGAGCGGCGTAGACCCGGGTCATCAGCTCGACGTCGCCGACGCCGTCCTTGAAGCCGACGAGGTTCGGGCAGCGCTCGCACAGGCCGGCGAGCGTCTGCTCGTTGAGCTGGGCGTTGGCGCGGTTGTAGACGATGACGCCGAGCGAGGTCGCGCGGCAGACCGCCTCGATATGGGCGGCGAGACCGGCCTGCTCGGAGCCGACGAGGTAGGGCGGCAGCAGCAGGATCCCGTCCGCGCCGGCGGCCTCGGCGGCCCGGGCCATCTCGACCGCCAGGGCGGTACCCTGGCCGGCGGGGGCGATGACCGGGGTCCGGCCGCGGGTCTCCTCGACGGCGGCGCGCAGGACGCGGTCGATCTCGACGGGCGTCAGCGAGAAGAACTCGCCGGTGCCGCCGGCGGCGAACAGGCCCGAAACCCTGTAGTCGGCCAGCCGCCCGAGATTGTCCCGGTAGGCGGTCTCGTCGAAGCTGAGATCGTCGCGGAAATGCGTGACCGGGAAGGACAGCAGGCCGGAGCCCAGCACGCGCGCCATCTCGGCCGGGGTCATGCTCGCCATCGATTCTCTCCCTGGAACGCACCGTTCGGTGTCGCGTCCGGGGTTAGGCGCCGGCGTTAAATGCGTCCAACGTTGATTTTGGCTGGATTATCCCGGATCCTGCATCAATGTTCGATCTCGGCCATGCCCGCAGCTTCGTCGCCGTCGCCGAGGAGATGCATTTCGGCCGGGCCGCGGCCCGGCTGCACCTGACCCAGTCGCCCCTGTCGCGGCAGATCCAGATGCTGGAGCAGACGCTGGACGTGACGCTGCTGGAGCGGACCACCCGGGCGGTGCGCCTGACCCCGGCGGGCCGCACCTTCCTGGCCGAGGCCTACCGGGTGCTGGCGGCGGCCGAGAACGCCGCGCGCATCACGCGCCGCGCCGCCCTGGGCGAGAGCGGGGTGCTGCGACTCAGCTTCACCGCCGCCTCGGCCTACCGGACGCTGCCGCAGGTCGTTGCCCATGTCCGCCGGACGCTGCCCGAGGTCGACCTCGTGCTGGAGGAGATGGTCTCGGACGAGCAGATCCTGGCGCTGGGCGAGAACCGCACCGATCTCGCGATCCTGCGGCCGGCCCCGGTCCTGCAGGATCCGAAATCCGCGATCGCCACAGCGCCGCTGGCGCGCGAGCGGCTCCTGCTCGCGGTCCCGCGCGGGCACCGCCTCGCGGCGGCGCGCGCCCCGACCCTGCGGGACCTCGACGGCGAGGCCTTCGTGACGTGGTCACCCCGGGGCGGGCGCTACTTCATCGACCTGCTCGACCGGCTGTTCGAGGCGGGGGGCGTGCAGCCGCGGATCGTGCAGCGGGTGAACCAGGTCCACGCGATGCTGGCCCTCGTCGGCGCCGGCATCGGCGTCGCGCTGGTGCCGGGCAGCGCCCGGGGCAACAGCATGGCCGACATCCGGCTCCGGCCCATCGCCCTGCCGGCCACGACCGGGCCGGAGCTGTGGCTCGCGTGGCGCAGCGACAACGCCAATCCCTGCCTGCCCTCGGTGCGGGCGGCGGCGCTGGAGACCGGCGAGGCGTGACCGCCGGCGCCGGCCTGGAAAGTCGGTGCGGCCGGCGATAGGCTGCGCGCTCGCCCCGCTTCCGGTCGCGCAGCCGGCCGGGGCCGCCCCTCCCGGATCAGGCAGGCACCATGAGAGTTTCGGCCGACCTCTGCATCGTGCCGATGGGCGTCGGCCCGTCGGTCTCGCCCTACGTCCGCGAGCTCAAGGGGATCATCGAGTCGAGCGGGCTCACCGCCACGATGCATCCCAACGGCACGAACATCGAGGGCGAGCTGTCGGAGATCTGCGCGCTGGCGGAGCGGTGCGAGGCGAGGCTCGCCGAGCTCGGCGTCCAGCGGACCTTCTTCACGCTGATCTTCTCGACGCGCCGCGACAAGGACCAGTCGATGGCCGACAAGCTCGCCGCGGTCTCCTGACCGCGACCGCCGCGGCGCGTCATCCCGGGGTCGTTCTCCGAAGCCGCGCCGAATGAGGTGCAGGTCCCCGCTTGTGCGGGAGAGGGGCGCGTCGCGGCTGGCTCGACCGGTGACGCGTCCTCCGGACCGTCGCGACGCGACCGGGAAAAGCCCTAGCCGTGGCAGGCGCAGCCGGCGTGCTCGCAGCCGGCGTGATCCTTGTGGCCGTTCGCGCAGTCGTCGCAGCAATAGGCCTTGCCGTCCCGCGACACGGCCTTGGCGACCGGGATCACGCAGACGCAGTCCTGGCAGGCGCACTTCACCATCTCGACGTCGACGCTGGCCATGATTTCCTCCTCCGGCGGGACAGTCCGCATGTCGACGTTAGAGCCGCGGCGGCGGCGAGGAAACCCTTCTCCGGGCGCGGTGACGCGCCCGTGATCCCATTCGCCCGCTCGCGCGTTCCCCAGGTCCGGTGCTCGCTGCGCCGGGTGGAGGGCGCCATGGCCGATCAGAACACCGACGACGTCCGGATCGAGCCCTATGACGGGCCTGCGGGCGGCTGGGGCTCGGCCCGCTCCCTCGTCGAGATCCTGACCCGCGAGGGCGTGCCGGTCACCGGCTCGGCGATGCTGCTCAAGCAGAACAAGCCGGACGGCTACATGTGCACCTCCTGCGCCTGGGCGAAGCCCGCCAAGCCGCTGGCGTTCGAGTATTGCGAGAACGGCGCCAAGGCGACGGCCTGGGAGCAGACGCGCCGCCGCGCGACGCCGGACTTCTTCGCCGCGCACACGGTGACGGAGCTTCTCGGCTGGAGCGACTACGCCCTGGAGGAGCAGGGCCGCCTGACCCACCCGATGCGCTACGATCCGGCGACGGACCGCTACCGGCCCGTCGCCTGGGCGGAGGCCCTGGCCGAGATCGGCCGTGAGCTGAAGGAGCTGCGCGCGCAAGACC
This sequence comes from Methylobacterium sp. 190mf, assembly GCF_900107945.1. Classification (NCBI taxonomy): domain Bacteria; kingdom Pseudomonadati; phylum Pseudomonadota; class Alphaproteobacteria; order Hyphomicrobiales; family Methylobacteriaceae; genus Methylobacterium; species Methylobacterium sp. 190mf. The sequence goes on from NZ_FNVI01000028.1 coordinate 67,739, forward strand.
CGCGGTCGGTGGTGTTCTACGCCTCCGGTCGGGCGTCGCTGGAGACGAGCTACATGTGGGCCCTGCTCGCGCGGCTCTACGGCAACAACAACCTGCCCGACTCCTCCAACATGTGCCACGAGCCGACTTCGGTGGCGCTGCCGCAGTCGATCGGCGCGCCGGTCGGCACGGTGCTGCTGGAGGATTTCGAGACCACCGACCTGATCTTCTTCTTCGGCCAGAACGTCGGGTCGAACTCGCCGCGGATGCTGCACCCGCTCCAGGAGGCGCGGCGCCGGGGTGCGCAGATCATCACCTTCAACCCGCTGCGCGAGCGCGGGCTGGAGCGCTTCACCGACCCGCAATCGCCGGTCGAGATGCTCACCCGCTCGTCCACGAAGATCTCGACGCAGTACCATCAGGTGAAGGCCGGCGGCGACCTCGCGGCGCTCACCGGGCTGTGCAAGGCGCTGATCGCCCTCGACCGGGCCGCGGAGGCCGCCGGCCGGCCGCGGGTGCTCGACCACGCCTTCATCGCCGAGCACACCCACGGCTTCGAGACCTTCGTCGCCTTCTGTGACGGTCAGGACTGGGCCGCGCTGGAGCGGCGTTCCGGCCTCACCCGGACTGCTCTGGAGGCCGCCGCCGAGGTCTACGCCCGCGCGAAGGCGGTGATCGGCATCTACGGGATGGGCCTGACCCAGCACCGCAAGGGCACCGAGACCGTCCGGATGCTCGTGAACCTGCTGCTGCTGCGCGGCAATATCGGGAAGCCCGGAGCCGGGATCTGCCCGGTGCGGGGCCACTCGAACGTGCAGGGCCAGCGCACCGTCGGCATCACCGAGAAGCCGGAGCTGGCGCCGCTGGACAAGCTGCGGGAACTCTACGGCTTCGAGCCGCCGCGGGAGAAGGGCCTCAACACCATCGAGACCTGCGAGGGCGTTCTCGACGGGCGTGTGAAGGCGTTCATCGGGCTCGGCGGCAACTTCCTGCGGGCCGTGCCCGACACCGCCCGGATGGAACCGGCCTGGCGGCGGCAGCGGCTCACCGTGCAGATCTCGACCAAGCTCAACCGCTCGCACCTCGTGACCGGCGCCGTCGCCTACATCCTGCCCTGCCTCGGCCGGATCGAGATCGACCGGCAGGCGAGCGGCCCGCAGGCCGTATCGATGGAGAGCTCCACCGCCCAGTTCCACGGCTCGCGGGGCGTGGCCGACCCGGTCGGACCGCACCTGCGCTCCGAGCCCTGGATCGTGGCGGAGATCGCCAAGGCGACCCTGCCGCCCAATCCCCGCATCGACTGGGATGCCTGGGTCGCCGACTACGCCCGTGTGCGCGACGCGATCGAGGCGACCTATCCGAGCGTGTTCCACGACCTGAACGGCCGCATGTTCCACCCGGGCGGCCTGCTGAAGCCGCTGGGCGCCCGCGACCGCAAGTGGGAGACCGACACCGGCAGGGCGAATTTCGCGGTCCCCGAGGGCCTGGAGGCCGATCCGGACCTGCCCGACCGGGGTCCGGAGGTGCTCGACCTCATCACGCTGCGCTCGAACGACCAGTTCAACACCACGGTCTACGGCTACGACGACCGCTTCCGCGGGGTGAAGGGCACCCGGGACGTGCTGTTCATGAACCGCCGGGACATCGCGCGGCTGGGGCTGAGGGACGGGATCAGCGTCGACGTGGCGACCGAGGCGGACGACCAGGTGACGCGGCGCGTCGGCGGGCTGCGGGTGATCGCCTACGACATCCCCGAGGGCAACTGCGCCGGATACTACCCGGAGTTGAACGTCCTGCTGCCGCTCTGGCACTACGACGAGCAGTCCAAGACTCCCGCCGCCAAGGCGATCACCGTGCGGGTGACGGCCGCGACCGCCGCACCCTGAGCGGAGCGTCTGGCGTCCGGTCGCGCCTTCCGGCAAGGAACGACCATGGAACAGGCGACTCCTCCCGACGCGCGACCGGACGCTCCGGTGGAATCGCGGCTGCGCGCGCTCGTCGGCCGGATCGCCGCCGGGGCGCCCCTGCGCGAGCCGGGCGCGGACCTGTCGCAGCTGAGCGCCGGGCCGGGCGCCCTCGCGGATGTGCCGGAGGCCGGCCTCGTCACCGACGCCGAATCCGGCGGCCTGGCGCTCGCCGGCGCGGACCTGTCCCGCGCCCGCATGGAGGAGGCCGATCTCTCCGGCGCGAACCTGCGCGGGGCGAGCCTGTGCGGCGCGGTCGGGCGCTCGACCCGCTTCACCGGGGCGATCCTGGAGGCGGCCGACCTGTCGGAGGCCGATCTCTCGGGGGCGGACTTCACCGGCATCGTCGCCGGGCAGGTGAAGTTCGCCGGGGCGATGCTGGAGGATGCCCGGTTCGGCCAGGCCGCGATGCGCTTCGCCGACCTGTCCGGCGCCCTGCTCGACGGGACCGACTTCGCCGGCGCCGATCTGTGGGGCGCGGATTTCTCCGGGGCGGACGCGGACGACACGGTCTTCCGCGGGGCGCGGCTCGACGAGGCCAAGCTCGCCGACGCCAACCTGACCCACGCGGATTTCGCCGAGGCCAGCCTGACCAAGGCGAGTCTCGCCGGCTCGCGGCTGCGGGGCGCGCACTTCACCGGCGCGAAGCTCGACGGCGCCGATCTCTCGGGGGCGGATCTCTCCGACACCGACCTCGTGCGGCTCAACCTCGCGACCTGCCGGCTGCGGCACGCGCGCTTCGCCGGCGCGTGGCTGAACGGCACGCGGATGAGCGTCGAGCAGCTCGGCGGCGCGGTCGGCGAGGAGGTGGCCGGCGCCTACGACGCCGCCCAGGCGAGCTACCTCGCCCTGGAGCAGAACTGGAAGAGCATCGGCAGCCACGACGCGGCGAGCTGGGCCTACAAGCGCGGCCGCCGGATGGGCCGGTTCCATGCCGGGCAGCAGGCCCGCGCCGCCTGGTCCGACCGGGACTGGTCCGGATTCCTGCGGCACGGCTATCGCTGGACCGCCGACCGCTTCGTCGAGTGGCTGTGCGATTACGGCGAGAGCCTGTCGCGCATCGCCCGCGCCTTCGCGCTGCTGATCGTGCTGTTCGGCGGGCTCTTCGGCCTGACGGGCGGCCTGTTCATCGTGGAGGGACCGGAGGCCGGGCCGACCTACAATCCCCTCGATCTCCTGAGCTACAGCGCGCTCAACATGATGACCGCGAACCCGCCCGAGATCGGCCTGAAGCCCACCGGCCGCGTCACCAACCTGCTGGTCGGCATCGAGGGCGGCGTCGGCATCATCCTGATGGGGCTGTACGGCTTCGTCCTCGGCAACCGCCTGCGGCGGTGACCCCGATCGCGTCCGGGCCGCTCAGTCGTTCACGCTGAGCCGCTCGATGACGAGGCTCAGATCCTTGCGCAGGGCGCGGATCTCCGGCTCGCTGAGTTCGAGCTGGCACATCACGCTCTCGCGGACCGAGACCGCGTCGGCGCGCAGGGCGGCGCCCTCCGGCGTCAGGGCGATCTCGACCTCGCGCTCGTCCGACTGGCGCCGGGTCCGGAGCAGGAAGCCCGCGCTCTCCAGGCGCTTGAGCACCGGTGTCAGCGTGCCGGAATCGAGGCGCAGGCGCCGGCCGATCTCGGAGACCGTGACGCCGTCCTGTTCCCACAGCACCAGCAGGACCAGATATTGCGGATAGGTCAGTCCGAGCCGCTCGAGCAGCGGCCGGTACGACTTGGTCATCCGATGCGCGGCAGCATAGAGCGCGTAGCAGAGCTGATTATCGAGAAGCAGCGGATCCGTCTCCGGCTGCGCCTCAGCCGTATCGGCAATATACGCCATATCGTTTGCCCATCGCGGTCCACGCACCGCCATTCTCGACCGCGACCGCGGGTTCGTCACCATACCATAACACGGGATACCGGCGCGCAAGCTCCGGTCGTCCGGCCCGTTCTCTTAACAACCCTATGGGGTTCGTCTCGGTGTTCGTCCCCCGCCCGCGACGGGCGGGAGCGCCGCCAGGCTGTCGAGGAAGCCGGCCTCGTCCTCGAGCGTCCGGAGATCGAGGCGGACGGCCTCGTCGCTGATCCGGCCGATCACCGGCACGGGGAGCCGGCGCAACTCCTCGGCGAGCTGCCGGCACCGGCCGCCCGCCCCGCGGCTGCCCGCCGAGGCCGGCGCCAGGACCAGGGCGGCGCTGGGCAGCGTCTCCACCGGCAATGCGCCGGATCCGATCTGGCTGATGCACTCGGCGACCGTGACCGCGGCGCGGCCGGCGAGCCGCTCCGCCACTGCGGGGGCGAGGCGCTCGGCCTGGGCGGCGATGCTGTCGCGGTCGCAGGTGAGGAGCCGCAGGGTCGGGAGCTCCGCGCGCAGCCGCTCCGGGTGCAGGTAGAGCCGCAGCACGGCCTCGAGGGCCGCGTAGGTCATCTTGTCGACGCGCAGGGCCCGCTTCAGCGGATTCTTTCGCACGCGGGCGATCAGGTCCTTCCGGCCGGCCACGATGCCGCACTGGACCGCGCCGAGCAGCTTGTCGCCGCTGAAGGTGACGACGTCGGCCCGCTCCAGGGCGGCGCGGATCGTGGGCTCGGGGGGCAGCCCGTAGGCCGCGAGGTCGACGAGGCTGCCGCTGCCGAGATCGTCCGCCAGCGGCACGCCGCGCTCCCGGCAGAGGGCGTAGAGGGCCACGGGATCGGCCGCCGCGGTGAAGCCCGCGATGGCGTAGTTGCTCGGATGCACCTTCATCACGAGGCCGGTGCGGGGTCCCAGGGCCTCCGCGTAGTCGCGCAGGTGGGTGCGGTTGGTGGTGCCGACCTCGCGCAGGCGGCAGCCGGCCCGCACCATCACGTCGGGCACCCGGAACGAGCCGCCGATCTCCACGAGCTCGCCGCGGGAGACCACCACCTCCTTGCGCATGGCGAGCGCGTTCAGCACCAGCAGCACCGCGGCCGCGTTGTTGTTGACCACCACCGCGGCCTCGGCGCCGGTCAGGCGGCAGATCAGGCCCTCGACATGGTCGTCCCGCTCGCCCCGGGCGCCGGTCTCGAGATCGAACTCGAGGTTGCTCGCCTGCACCATCACGGCGGCCACCGCCTCCGCAGCCGAGCGGGGCAGCAGGGCGCGGCCGAGATTGGTGTGCAGCACCGTGCCGGTCAGGTTGAAGACCGGCCGCAGCGACGGCCGGCGCTCGGCGGCGAGCCGCGCCGACGCCGCGGCCCGGATCGACTCCGCGTCCGGGACGGGGCCGCCCCCGGCCCGGATCTCGGCCAGCACCGCCCGGATCGCGTCCGTGAAGGCCGTCCGCCCGTAGGTCTCGAGCTCCGCCGGCGGCGCGCCGCCGACGAGGCGCTCCACCGCGGGAATTCGGCGCGGGGACGGCGCCGGGTCGTCGGCCTGCTGGGTGGGGACGGGCGCGTTCATGGCAGGCCAGAGATAACCATCCCGGTGCACGGAGCCAGCCCGTCGACGCGCGGATAATGCGCGCAGGTTGTTCCGGTCCCGGCCCGACGGTAAGGGCAGATCCTGAAATCGGCGCCCGAGAGTCCATCGCACCCGCGCGGGGCGGGCTCGGCCGCGCCGACCCCGCCGAGCCCTCTCGGGAGACGTCACCATGTCCCGACCTTCGATCCAGATCCACCCGATGATCCTGTGCGGGGGGACGGGGACGCGGCTGTGGCCGGCCTCGCGGGAGAGCATGCCCAAGCAGTTCGCCCGGCTGGTCGACGCCGAGCGCTCGACCTTCCAGGCGACGCTGGCGCGCGTGTCGGACGCCACCGTCTTCGCCACGCCCACCGTCATCGCCTCGGCCGAGGCCCGCTTCATCGTCGCCGAGCAGCGCGACCAGCTCGGTCTCTCCGCCGACATCCTGCTCGAGCCGCAGGGCCGCGACTCCGCCGCCGCCGTGGCGGTCGCAGCCCTCCACGCCGCCGCCAGCGACCCGCAGGCCGTAGTGCTGATCATGGCCGCCGACCACGTCGTGCCCGACACGGCGGCCTTCGTCGACGCCGTGCGGCGCGCGGCCGCCGGCGCCCACGCCGGCTACACGATGACCCTCGGCATCGAGCCCGACCGGCCGGCCACCGATTACGGCTACATCCGCCGCGGCGAGCCGATCGCCGAGGCCCCGGGCGCGGCCCGCGTCGCCCGCTTCGTCGAGAAGCCCAACCAAGCCGGCGCCGAAGCGCTGATCACCGACGGCGCCCTGTGGAACTCGGGCTACTTCCTGTTCCGCGCCGACCTGATGCTGGCCGAGCTGGAGGCGTTCGTCCCCGAGGTGCTGGCGGCCGCGCGCGCGGCCCTGGAGGCGGCGGTGACCGACCTCGACTTCGTGCGCCTCGACGCGGCGGCCTTCGCCCAGGCGCCCAAGATCTCGATCGACTACGCGGTGATGGAGCGGACCGCCCGGGCCGGCGTGCTGCCGGTGTCGTTCGCGTGGTCGGATGTCGGCACCTGGGACGCGGTCTGGCAGGTGCTGGACCACGACGAGGCCG
>NZ_FNVI01000029.1:0-70286 GCF_900107945.1 Methylobacterium sp. 190mf
GGGCAAAATACGCGCTCGCCTTCCTGAGGATCTCGTTGGCCTGCCGGAGCTCGCGGTTCTCCCGCTCCAGCGCCTTGATCCGCTCGCGCTCATCCGTCGTCGGTCCGGCCCGCACGCCCCGGTCGCGCTCGGCCTGACGGACCCACTTGCGCAGCGTTTCGCCAGAGCAACCGATTTTGGCCGCGATCGACTGGATCGCGGCCCATTGCGAACCGTGCTCGCTCTCATGCTCCCGGGCCAGCCGGACTGCCCGCTCGCGAACCTCAGGGGAAAAGGGTGGGGTATGCTTCGTCATGGCTCCAGTCTCTCAAGAGTTGGAGCCTCCGAAAATCCCGGGGCGATTCACTCCGCGTCGAACGGACGGCCCAGCACGATGTTGGCCGACAGCGTATCGTTGAGCAGTGTCACCTCTTGCGGCACGACGCCGACATGGTTGAACCAATCATCGCTCGCGATGCGAGTCAGGTCGGTTCCGTCGGCGAAGATGTGGCCGCCGCTCGGTTGCAACCCCTTCAACAGCAGGCGAACGACGGTTGATTTGCCTGCACCGGTCTCACCCGTAAGGAAGGTCGGCGTGCCGCGGCGAGCGACGAAGGAGAGGTCGGCAACGCCACGACCATTGGCGTAGCGAAAGCTGACGTTCTCGAAAGCGACGATGCCGAGGCACGGCCGGTAGGGCAGCGGATCGGCGGGCTCGAGTTCTTCCGGTGCTCTCCACATCATCGCTAAGGGCCGGAAGCGGGCCGCTGCTTCGACCGACTCCTTGATGGCCATGCCGACCATGTGGAACGGCTCATTCAACTGGATCAGCAACGTGTTGAAGAGCACGATGCCGCCGATCGAGATCAGGCCGCCCTCGAACCGGGGGACGAGGATCAGGAACGTGACCGTCAACTGCAAGGCTGCAGCGATGCCCAGAAGCCCACAGAAGGCGCTGCTCACCAGCGCGTAGCGCCGCAAATTCGCGAAGGCATCACCCGCGCTGGCAGTAAAGCGCTCGGTGATCCATCGTTCGCCGCGTGTCTGGCGCAGGGTGTCGATGACGGCGATGGCGTTGCCGACCAAGCGCGCATTGGCCTGACTTTGATTCATCGCCTCATTGAGAGCGGGTTTGACTTTGCCGATACGCGTGTAGTCGAGCGCGATCACGACCACGCCGTAGATGAATATGATCAGGGCTATGTCCCAGCTGACGAGGTTGCCGAGGACTAGGACGCTGAAGGCGATCTGGACGCATCCAGGGAGCAAGCCTCCGAGCCCGAGCTGGGTGATGAGGTTCAGCGTCTGGGTTCCCTGCTGACGGGCAGTCCCGATCTCCGCGGCGTTGTGCTCCAGGAAGAAGGCTGGCGTCTTGTGTAGGAGGCGCGCAAAGAAGGCCGTATTTGCAATGAACGATAGACGCTCCGCGCAAAGCACGATCAGGAACCGTGATCCAATGCCCAGAGCTTTCGCGCATCCGAACAGGAACGCGTAGGACATGAGGAGCGGGAGCGCGTCGGACCGCACTTGTCCGCGGGCCAGATCGTCGACGGCGCGTGAGAAAAGGTACGGAGCCGAGATCGAGGCCAATGCACCGAGCAAACTGGCCGAGATCACCGCGATGGTCGTCAGGCGGGCGTCACGCCAGTAGGCTCGCAGCAACGCGTTCAGAATCGATATCATTCGAAATTGCCAGGGAAAATCCTGAGGGCGATTTTCGAATCCCTCGCAAGCTTGAGGAATGCAAGATTTTTCGCGGCAATCCGCGACTGGATCTGTCCGCCGCGATGCATCCGCCGTCCGGGAGAGGACGGGCAAGAAGCCAACTATCCCGAATATTTGCCCTGTTCTGCCCTATGACCGGATGACGAACGAATATCCGATATCAACACGCTGCATGTCCAGCGCGGGATACATCACATACTGCCATGCCAATCGATTATCCCTCACGCAATCCGGAAATTCGACCTGCTCCGATCCAAGCATCAATACAAGTTCTATTTTACGGAAAACCGGAATGAACCAATAGGACCTGAGTACGAGAGCACCGCTTGACGCAGATCTGCACGCGATTCAATTGGGTTTCCCATCTTCCGCGATGTCCGCCGTGAGCGGGCCGGCGGCCATTTCCTCGATGTGTTCAATCGCGGCTTTCAGACTTATGAACGCGCCCAGCGGGCCGCGCAGGTGTACGACTATCTTTCGCCGACTGATCGGGGTGCCGTCCGCGCTGGGCTCGGAGAGCATCATCTCGAGAGCGAGGCGACCGACGCCTCCTCCGACGCCATGCGTCGATGTGGCTTCGAAGTAGATGACGGGAGCTTCGAGAGTACCTTCGACCTCACTGGGGACGATCGGAACGGAGCTGATCTTGGGACGGCTGGTCAACGGTGTGTCTCCGGTGTTGGCCGCGTCGAGGGTGCAACCGGCCACATTGAGCACGCCATGCGGGCGTGCGCCTTCGCCGATGTCCTTCCATCGCTGCCTGTTCGACCTCCTCTGTCGCGTGCCAACGGTCGCCCGACAGAGCCACGATGCGCCCCTATTCAAAAGTGTCGGGACGATCACCGTCTCCCTGAGAGAGCGAACAGAGGACGAGCGTCACCTGGATCGAGAGGCGGACCGTCGATCCTGAGCAGCAAATGCTCCGGCGATGGCACCGCCCCACCCTCCACTTCGAGAGTTCCGCTCACGGGATGACAAAGGGATCCTCGAAGCCGTCGGGATACGTCGAGCAGGCCGGGGCGTCATTGAGCTTCCGACACGGCCATTGCGATCGGGCAATTCGATCGACGAGCTCGAAACGAGAACCGGTCCAGTGGACGAAGCCGAAGTGGGCCCAAGGGCCCGCGGCCTTCGGATCGTCCTTCTCGAGTGGTGGCAAGTCAGGATCGAATTCCATGATCCAGCGCATGGTGGGCGCATAAGGCAGCTTGTCGTCGAGCAGAAACAGGACGCTGCCGCCGTACTTCGTCTGACGCACGCGGTCGTCGAAGCTCAGGACCGGATCCGCCGGCAGCACGTCCGCACTGACATCCCGCAAGGCGCCGTCGGCAGCGAACCGAAAAGCCTTCCGACCCATGCCGTTGCGGCAATCCAACCCCGCCTCACCCTCGTCGCATCGTACGGGCCAGATCAGGTACACGGTGTCTCGGGGGTCCGCTCCCTCGAAGCTGCGGACCATGAACGCGCCGGCCCCCAGCGTGAAGTCAGGACGGCGCCCGAAGCCGGGAGCCGCCAGATAAAAAGCTTTGCGCAGATCCTCACGGCGCGTGTCACGTTCGAGGTCGAACGCTCGGACAGGGAGGGCCAAGACAGCGTGTGCCACATGCTCAGGAGCCGGGCCGAAGCAGTAATCGTCGAAATGAAGCCCGAGGAACGAGGTCCCTCCGCCCGCGTCGTGGGGCTTGCAGATCGCCCCCATGGTCCGCCCAACCTCGAGGGGCATCCACGGACTTGGCATGATCGCCGGGACCCGAGGAAAGACGGGCTCGGCGTCAAACAGCTTCATGGCCGCGGGACGCACGATGGCCCCACGTGCGTCACCCAGTCCCGGAGCATGCCCTCGCGCGCACCCAATGCTGTAACATCCGACCAGTGATGCGGCCACAAAGAGACGGGATAAGGATTTCATCCGACGACCTTGTCGCACGTCCGCGAATAGGCGATGTCACCAGCTATGGTTCAGCAGGAACTCGGCCCTGTATGGTAGTCAAAAGTTAGGTTTGTTCGTTGCCGCAAGCCACCAGCGTTCCCGCTCTGACTTCGGCAATCGTCGCAGACCCGTCGGACAAACCCGAGTCCGCTCAGCGCAAGCGCCTTTGTTCTTGTACGCCGCATAACAGGCGTCGTCACGCCACGGCGATGAGCTAGTCCGCTGGACAAGCCCATCGAGGTCTATGGTTTTGCGGGCCTGCGCCGTCACCCGCAGTAAACCGCGGCGGCTTTCCCGGAGCCTGTCCGGTTCGGGTCAGGCGGCCAAGGCTCGGACCTCGGCTTCGGCAGAAGCGGCGGGTTTCCGTCTCGGCGGAGGCAGCGTGCCGATCGGTTGGAGCGGCCGCCGGTGGTTGAACCAGTCGACCCATTCGAGGGTGGCGTACTCGACCGCCTCGAACGAGCGCTCAAGATCTCACGCCGCAGCGTCCATCGCGCCCTACAGGACGCAGCATCACCGGAATCGCTCGGGCCGTCCCCGCCCCTCGAATGACTGGTCGGGCCGCTCGCGCCCCTCGTGTGACTGTACCATGGGGCTCCAGAAGCCATCCGGCGACCAACTGTGCGGCTGCACGGGAACATGCCCGCCGTCCCAGTTGCGAGGCCTCATGTCAGCGATCAGCCTCGACCCAGTCTCGTAGCGGTACATCTCACGGTGGTCGCCATCGGCGCGGCGTCGCACCGCGCTCAAGTCCGTGGTGATGTCGATGGGAGCCTTCTTCTGGGAAGCGCTGCGCGGCGCGCGCTTCGCGGTCACGGGCTTCGCATCGAAATAGTCACGGTAATCCCCGTACGACTCGACCGCCATCGCGCCGACCGTCGATCCGAGAAGTATGGCGGCTGCGAGCAACGTCTTCACTATCCCACACCTTCTGCATGCACGGTGGCGTCTAGCAGATCCGCGTTTACGTCGGCCCGCCGAACTGTGTAGGATTGTAGGCGATCTTCCAGAGATTGCCGTGACGTGCAGCACAGGCCGGATGCCGTTCAGGCCGCACGAAGGCGCGGCTCTCCAGCTCTCACGCGGCTCCTGATTTTGCTCCGCCGCGCATCCCGATCTTCCTGGCGCAGGGCAGCACGGACAACCGCGTGCCGCCGCGGGTGACCGAGGAGTATCGCGCGCGGCTGTGCCGAGCCGGCAGCCGGGTCGCGTTCGACCGCGTGCCTGGCGTGGGACATCTGTCGATGGCCAAGGACGCTGCGCCGGCGGCCCTCGACCGGATCGGTGACCGCTCCGCCGGCGTGCGGGCACCGAGCGAGTGCGGCGAGCCTTGACCACCGGACGGCGCCCTTTAGGGTCGGGTCTCTCCGCTGGGCGAATTCGAGACTGAGGTGGTACCGCCTCAGGATACGCGACCGAGCGAGCCACGTGGCGCGGGAGGCGGGTCCATGACGGACATTCTCATCGTCGGCGCGGGGCCGGTCGGTCTGACCATGGCGGCGGAGCTGGCCCGCTACGGCGTCGGAGTGCGCCTGATCGACCGCGCCCCGCACGCCACGGAGACCTCGAAGGCCCTCGTGGTCTGGTCGCGCACCCTCGAACTCATGGATCGCATGGGTTGCACGCGAGCCTTCCTGGATGCGGGACTGCGCGCTCCCGGTGCCTCGATCCGCAGCGGCGGCAAGGTGCTCGGCAGCCCGCGCCTGGAAGGCGTGGCGAGCGCGTACAACTTCGCCTTGATGATCCCACAATGCGAGACGGAGCGCCTTCTCACCGCGCAGCTGGGCGCCTTCGGCGTCGAGATCGAGCGTCAGGTCGAGCTGGTCGACTTCGCCGAGACGGCCGACGGCATCGACGCGCACGTGCGACACGCCGACGGGCGCGAGGAGACGGTGAGGACGCCGTGGCTGATCGGCTGCGACGGTGCTCACAGCACGGTCCGGCACAAACTCGGCATCCCGTTCTCCGGCTCGGCGCAGGGGGACGACTGGCTGCTCGCCGACGTGCGCCTCGAGGGGCCCGCAGCACCGCCGGCGGACGAGATCGCGACCTACCTGCACCGTGACGGCCCCTTCGTCGTCTTCCCGATCCCGGGCGGTCGGGCGCGCGTCATCGCGACGGTGGGCAAGGCGGATGCGGCGCACCCGCGGCCGGAGCCCACCCTCGACGACGTGCAAGCCCTCGTCGATCAGCGCGCCGGCGGCGGCTTCCGCGTGTCTGACCCGGTCTGGTTGACGCACTTCCGCATCAACGAGCGCAAGGTCGCGGATTACCGGCGCGGGCGCGCCTTTCTCGCCGGCGATGCGGCGCACATCCACAGTCCCGCAGGCGGACAGGGGATGAACACCGGTATGCAGGACGCGGTGAACCTCGCCTGGAAGCTGGCGATGGTGGTGCGCGGTCAAGCGAGCGCGTCCCTGCTCGACAGCTACAGCCCAGAGCGCAGCGCGGTCGGGGAGCTGGTCCTGCGCAACGCGACCCGGCTGACCGACATGGCGACGCTGTCGAACCCGGCGGCGCAGACGGCGCGCAACCTCGCGCTGCGCTTCCTGCTCGGCCTCCATGTCGTCCGCGACCGGATGGCGACGCAGCTGAGCGAGATCGAGATCGCCTATGCCGACAGCCCGCTCTCCCTCGGACACGGCGCCGGAGCGCGTTGGGAGCCTGCTGCCTACGCGGGACCGCCCCCGGGCGCCGGCAGCGAGCCGCGCTTCGTCCTCTATGCGGCGGACGCGACGCGTGGGGCTGAACTGATCGAGCGCTTCCCCGGCCTGCTCGAACCGACGCGTCGGTCGCTGCCGAGCGGTTCCGACCTCATCGTTGTCCGACCCGACGGCTATATCGGTCTGGCTGCGAGGGACGGCGCGTGGGAGACCGCCGAGCAGTATCTGCGAGCCCTCGCGTAAGGTCCGAGCACCACCTGCTCCGCGCTCGTCTTCTGACCTCGCCGCATGCCCGACTCCTTCGGTCCTGGCCGATCCTCTCAATCAGCCCGGTCCAGAGCCAGTCGGTCAGGTCACACCGGCCTGTCCGTCACGCCCGCTTCGTCACCTCCGCCCACGCGACGTCCCTGGAATGCTCCACGTCGCGCTCAGAAGCGCAGCTGCATCCGAGCAGTCCCCGCATGCGAGAGGAAGTGATCGCCGACTTGACCCTGATACTCGCCGGTCACCTCGATGCCGCCACCGAGGCTGATCTGAAAGCCCAGCCCCATCTCGCCGAGGCGATCGGGGATCGACGATTCCGTAGCGAACAGGCCGAGAGCGCCGGTCCCCTGGAAGCTCGCCCTGCCGGTGAAATGGTCGTCCGAGAGGAGCGTCACGCCGAGGATACCGTAAGGCCGGATCCAGCGCCCCGCATCGAGGTCGATCCGGCCGCCGATCTCCAGCATCGGGCTGAACGCCACCAGCGTCTTGGCGACCGGTCGCATGTCGAGGTTGAAGCCGGGGGCCTCGGTCTCTGAATAGGCGGGACTGTAGCTGTAGAGCAGATCCAGATCCGCGTAGGGCTTGAGATACCAATCGCCGAACAGGACTTGGTAGCTTGCCCGCAGCCGCCCGCCCGCCGAGAGGATCCCGGACTTGCTGCGCGCCGTGGCCGTGGCGCCGCCGAAGTCGATCAGGCGCCTGTTCTCGGCCCAGGAATATCCGAGATTGGCCGATGCCGCGAGCAACCAGGGGCCGATCTGGTGCTTGAGCGCCGCCGAGACATCGCCGGCATCGCTGGTCGTCCCGGTGATCCGGTCGGGATCGCTCTGGATGGCGCGGGTGTAGGCGCCGGTCAGACCGAAGAACCAGTCAGGGGCGAACTCGGTCTGGAGGCCGGTCTGGTAGCTGAGGGCGGTCTGGCGATAGCCGCCGTCCTCCGCGGTCGCGGAAAGGGTCGTGTGGGCGCTCGTGATCCGCCCCCAGACACACTCGCCCTCACGCAGGAGCGTGCCGGTGCCGCTGAAGGCCGGACAGCTCATGGCCCGCTGAAGACCTTTGCGGGTGTCGAGCGTCCGGTCGGTCAGGCTGTCCTGGTTGGACTCGGGCTTCAACTCGTCGAGGGCAGCGGCGTAGGCCTTCTGGCTGTCGACCGAGAGGAAGCGCCCGTAGAGCGTTCCGAGCTGCCTGGTATTGCCGTCCCAGGCATCCTGCAGGCCCTGCGCGACGCTGCGCTGGTCCGGCGTGAGCGTGACGCCCGTCGGCTCCGTGAACCGGGCTCTCGGGACCAGGGAGAGGGTGTCGCCCGACGCGACGATCGACCAGGAGATCGGAACCGCGCCGGAATGGAGGCTGCTGCCGACAGCCATGGCGCCGCTCTCCACGACCTGACCGGCCCGGAGGAAGGCGTACCGGCCGGGCAGCAGCCCGTCGATCAGATGCGGCTCGACGAGGCCCTTCAGTGACGCGGTGCCGGTGACGGTGAGGAGATCGGCGCGCAGGGCCCCCTCCGGCGCCAGGGGCGCCACGTCGACGAGCATCCGCCCGTACGCGCTCTGCTCGAAATTGCCGGTCACCGTCGCTCGGGCGACCTTGCCGACGCCGCCGATGTCGAGGGTGGCGCTGTTGTGCAGGCGGCCGTTCGGCCCCAGGGCGATGACGCCTTCGGGTCCGGTGCGCAGGATCGCCGAGGTCCCACCCGTGTTCTGGAAACCGCCGTTGACGAAGGTGACGCCCCCCGCCTGGCCGGCGGCCAAGTCCACGTCGCCGATCACGGTGCCGTAATTGTTGATCTCGCCGGCGGAGAACGCGCCGACGATGGCCCGGCCCGAAGCCGCGCTGACCACGGCGCGCCCGCCGATCACGATCGTAGTGGAGCGCCCGCCGTCGATGCGGATCGCCGCCCCGGTGCCGCTGCCGCCCGTGACGAGGCCGTTCACCTGGAGGTTGATCCTGCCGCCCCGCTCCGGGTCGGGTTCGAGGCTCCCGTCGGTGCGTTGGACGCCGGACTGGACGAAGATCGCGTTCGCGTCGCGGCCCGACGCGATGATCGATCCGGACGACGCGACGGAGATGTCGCCGCCCTTGCCGGTCGCGTTCAGACGGCTCTGACCCGACGCCCCGGCGGCCGGGCCGGCGAGGTCCAGGAGCAGGCCGCCGCCGCCTCCGAGGCTCTGGGCGAGGAGGCCGTGGGACTGGGCGCCCGACGTGCGGATCGCGCTGCCCTCCTCCAGCGTCACCCGGATCGTCCCACCGTTGCCGCCGGACCCGTCGCGCAGTGCGTAGGGCACCGCGTATCCCATCGCCTGGTGCGCGCCGCCGTAGCCACCGCCGCCGCCGATCGACTGCAGCAGCAGCGCCGGCGCCGCGTCGCCGACGGTGGAGACCTGCGCGCCCGCGGTCAGGCTCACCCCGACCGGGCCGCCGCTCCCCGAGGCGCCGCCCGCGCCGCCGATCCCGAACGTGTAGCGGTGGCCGCCCGGGCCGGCCGCCACCGAGGCGAGACCGCCGCCACCGCCGATGCTCTGCGCCAGGATGCCCACCGCCCCGAAGCCCGTCGTGGCGACCGTGCCGGATTGCACGATCGTCACGCCGCCACCGTCGCCCGCCACGCGCCCGGAGCCGCCGAGCGTCAGGCTGCCGGATCTCTCGGAGACGCCGGCCGGATCCTCCGGTGGGGCGATCCGCTCGATGTCGAGCGCGGCGAGCAGGGCGTCCGCCAGCGCCTGCGCGTCGCTCTTCGTCCCGCTCTTCGCCTCACTCTTGGTCTGGCTCTGAACCTGGCTCGCGGCCGGCTCCTTGGATGATTCCGTCCCCTCCGCCGCAGCGGCGGGGGTGGCAGCGGCGGGAGTGTCGGCCTCGGCGGAGGGCGCCGAGAAGCTTCCGCCACCGCCGCCGATGCTCTGGGCGACGACGGCATGCGCCTCGGCCCCGGCGGTGGTCACCGAGCCGTGGTTATCGACCTGGACAGATCCGCCCCGGGCGCCGGTCCCTCCCGATCCGCCGACGGTCAGGTTGAGCGTCAGGCCCTTGTTCGCTTGGCTGCCGGCGACCGTTGCGCCGACGCCGTTGCCGCCGCCGCCGCCGATGCTCTGCGCGTAGAGGCCGTAGGCGGCATCGTCCGCGGTGGCGACGGAACCGGTGTTCACGATCTTGGCCGTGCCGCCGATGTTGCCGCTGCCGCCCGTGCCGCCGAGCGTCGCCGTCACGGTCGTCCTGTTGGTCGCCTCCGCGTAGGCGAGGCCACCCTGGCCGCCGCCGCCGCCGATGCTCTGCGCCAGGATGCCGTGCGCGCCGATCCCCATCGTCCGGACGGTGCCGCCGTTCTCGACCGAGACGCGACCGCCGTTCCCGCCCTGCGCGCCGCTCCCGCCGAGCGACAGGGTGAACGCCACGTCGGGCAGCTTGGTGGCGCCCTTCTTCTGCGCGTCCAGATAGCTCGAGACGCTGCCGCTGTAGGACTTGAGCGCCTTGCCGAAATCCGAGTTCTTGAGCTGATCCGCCAGGCCCTTGTACGTGTCGCTGGACTTGATGTCCTTCAGGAATCGATCGAGATCGTCCTTGTTCTCCTTGTCCTTCGCCCACTCCTGGTAGGCGGCGACACCGATCGTCTTCTTGATCTGCGTCCAGATCGTTCCGACGGTGTCGGGGTCGGAAACGTCACGCGCCGCGACGCTGCCGCCCATGCCGCCGCCGCCGCCGACGCTCTGCGCCACGATCCCGTGCGAGCCGTCGCCGCTGGTCGCGATCAGGCCGCCAGCGGCATTGGTGACGGTCACGTCCCCGCCGCTGCCGCCGCTGCCGCCCTGGCCGCCGAGCGTCAGGCCGACGGTGAGCTTGCCGACGGCCGATCCGGACACGGTGCCGCCGTTGCCGCCGCCCCCGCCGATGCTCTGCGCCTCGATGCCGTGGGCGTCCGACCCCCCGGTCGTGATCGCGCCCCGGTTCGTCACCGTGACCGCGCCGCCGACATTGCCCTTGCCCTTCCCGCCGCCGATCGTCTCCGTCACCGAGAGGGTATCGGCGATCGGAAGCTTTCCGACGAGGCCGTTCAGGGTCTTGTCGAAGGAGAAGCCGGGGGCCGCGAGGCTCGCGGCGTTGCCGCCGTTGCCGCCGCCCCCACCGATGCTCTGCGCGAGGATGCCGACCGCGCCGGCTCCCCCGGTGGTGACGCTGCCGGACTGCGTGACCGTGACCGCGCCGCCGATCCCGGCGACGCCCGCGGTGCCGCCGACGCTCCGCGCCACCGTGACGTTCTGCTTGAGGCTCAGGCTGTTGCTCGTCGCGGTCGCGCCCCCGCCATTGCCGCCGCCCCCGCCGATGCTCTGGGCCTGGATGCCGATCGCGCCGTCCCCGGACGTGCGCACCGCGCCGCTATTCGCGGCGGTGACGGTGCCGCCATTGCCGCCGCCGCCGCCCGTCCCGCCCAGCGTGGAGGTGGCGGACACGGCCATCTGGCCCGGCGGGGCGACCGCCAGCGCGTAGGCGGCGGCATCGCCGCCGATCCCGCCGCCGCCGCCGACGCTGAGGACCAGCAACCCCGCGGCCGCGTCGCCGTAGGTGGTGACCCGGCCGGCATTGATCACGCCCGCCGGGCCGCCATTGCCGCCGTCGCCCCCCGAGCCGCCGATCGCGGTGGAGAAGGCGAAGCTCGGCAGCGACTGCCCGCTCGGCGTGGCCAGGGGCGTCGTGATCGCCGTCGCGCTGGCCAGGCCGCCGACACCGCCGCCGCCGCCGATGCTGAGGACGGCCAGGCCGTCCGCTCCGAGACCGGCGGTGGTCACGGTGCTGCTGCTCTCGATGCGGGCCTCGCCGCCGTTGCCCCCCTTGCCACCGGATCCGCCGATCGCCCACGAGGCGGAGAGCGCCGCGCCCACCGCGATGCTCCTGACGTCGCCGCCGGCGCCGCCGCCGCCGCCGATGCTCTGCACCAGCACGGCCGTCGATCCCGCCCCGCCGGTCTCGATCGCGCCGGCCCGGCCGGTGAAGCGCGCGAGACCGCCATCACCGCCGCCGCCGCCGCTGCCGCCCAGGCCGACCGCGAAGAAGGCCCCGGCCGGGAAGGCGCCGCCACCGCTGCCGCCGCTGCCACCGATGCTCTGCACCAACGCCCCGAAGGCCGAGTCGCCCTCGGTCGTGATCCGGCCACCCGCGTTGACGATCTCCGCGGTCCCGCCCGCGCCCCCGGTCCCGCCGGCCCCGCCGCGGCCGAACCAGAGCGAGATGCCTCCGGCCCCGCCGCCGCTCCCGGGCGCCACGTCGAGGGCCGCGAGCGGCAGGGCCGAGAGGGCGCTGCCGCCGCCGATGCTCTGCGCCACGAGGCCGGTCGCCCCGGCGCCGGACGTCGTCACCGTCCCGCTGTTGGTCAGGGTCACCGATCCGCCCGGGGCGGCATCGCCCCCGCCGCCGCCACCGAACACGCCGCCGCCGCCCTTGCCGCCCGGCCCGCCGACCGATTGCGCGACGAGGCCGAGGGCGTAGTCGCCCGCCGTGACGATCGTGCCGCTCTGGGTCACCGTGACGGTCCCGCCGTCACCGCCCCGGCCACCGGGCCGGCCGCCGGCATCGGGCTGTATCCCGCCGTCGCCGCCGATGCTCTGGACGAGGCCGCCGAGGGCAGAGTCGCCGGAGGTCCGGATGGTCCCGGCCATGTCGAGGCGCGCGGTGCCGCCCGCGCCGCCCGGCGTCACGAAGGGGTTGCTGTAGAAGGTCCCGGACCCGCGGATCGAGCCCGCGCCGCCGATGGACTCAACAATCACCGCGGTCGCCCCGACACCGTCGGTCGTCACCTGCCCGGAGCGTGTCACCGTGAGCGCGGCCGCGCCGCCGGCGCCGCCCCGTCTGGAGGCGGTCTGGTCGGCGTCGGTGCCCCCGCGGCCGGCATCGCCGCCGACCGCACTGACCCGGACCCCCAGGAAGGCCTGCCCCTCGGTCGCGACGCGGGACGACAGGGTCAGGGTCGCCGGCCCGGCATCGCCGCCGGCGCCGACATCCTTCTGGGCGTCGCCGCCGTTCCCACCCCGGGAGAAGACCCAGAACCGCGGGATCGGCCGGAACTGGAGCTGGGAGACGCGGGCGCGCGTCGTGTAGCCGACCTGATCCCCCTCTCCGCTCACATCCTCTCCGAGCGTCACCGCGACGGCACCGCCGCGCCCACCGCTCGCGCCCGGGACGGATGCCAGCCCCACGATCGCGTCGCCGCGCCCGCCCGCTCCGCCCACCGAACCGGTCCGGATCGTCGCGGCGAGGTCGTTGCCGGCGGCCGCGGCATCGACATTGATCAAGGACAGGTCAGGGCCGTCAGCACCGGCCGTCGCGACGACATTCGACGCGATGACGTTGGCTCTACCATCGCGGCCGCTGGTGGCGGTCACCACCTCGGGCCGAGGTCGCTCCGCGGCGCGCGCCGGCAGGTCGAGGACCAGGACCAGGCCGGTGCTGGCCGCGACGACGAGCCGTCCGCCATCGCGGATCTGCCGGTCGCGGCGTGGGACACAGAGCTGACCTGGCCGGTGACCCATCAGGAACGCGTCTCTCTGCGCCGCTGTCTCAAGAAAAAATCCGGGCCCTCGCGGCTCAGGGCACCCAGCGATCGTCCACACGAAGTTTTGAATGCATTCCTCTTACATGGTTAACAAAACGTTTAGAACGATCTGTCGGGCCGATGATGGTCCTATTTTTCCCAATTCTGGAGCAATTGTGCGGACCGAGATCGATATTTCTAACAGCGACCGAACCCATATTTCTTGGCGAATTCACGATTTTTAGTATCTGAGTCCATGTTTAAATGCCCTCAGATATTCGAGGCCGCGCCTGGAGCGAATTGAACGCGTCTCGGGTGCAGCAATGTAGGTGCGGTGGATTTCAGACGGTCGGCGTTTCCCACCCCGTCGGGGGACGCGTTTCACACCGCCACAGGCCGGAGACGGAACAGGAATGACGGCTGTCCCTCGACGACCGTCCTGCCGGGTCTCGTCGCCGTAGCCGGCCGTCGGAACCGGACAGGCTCGCCGAGCTGCTCGGTGAGGCAAGGCGCGCGCCGGCGTGGCAAATGGCGACGCCCGCGATATATTAGGATCCGCTAAATAAGAGACCCTGAGAGCGCCCGGATCCGGACCGATGGACGTCGTCACGCCGAACGAACTGCTGCGCCTTCAGGACAGGGCCGGCGACGCGGCCCGTCTGCTCCGTCTCCTCGCCAACGAGAAGCGCCTGCTCATTCTGTGCCTGCTGGTCGCCCGCGGCGAGATGGACGTGACGAGCCTCGCCGAGGCGGTCGGACTCAGCCAGTCTGCCCTGTCGCAGCACCTCGCCAAGCTGCGGGAGGACGGGCTGGTCGCGTACCGGCGCGAGAGCCAGACGCTTCACTACCGCCTGGAGGATCCCCGGGTCGCCCGCGTGCTGGCGACCCTCAAGGACATCTTCTGCCCGGAACTCGCCTGACCGCGTCAGCCACGCAGGATCTCCACCGCGAGTCCCGAACGGTCCGGCCGGTTGCGCAGCCGCAGGCTCGGCCCGCTGCGGCGTGACGCCATCGCGGCGATGGCGAGAGCAAGCCCGCAGCCCGTCGCGCGCGGCGATCGCGGAGGAAGCCCGCGCGCTCCGGGAAGCCGGCCGGCGCGTCGCTCCGGCGCTCGCAGCGCTTGCCGCAGAACATTAGGGTGCACTAAATAAGAGCCGTCTAATGTTATCGCGCGGGACAGCGTTCTCCGCCGCCGAGCCGGGCCTCGCCTGGACCGGAGCTGTGGGCAGATCGAGATGGATGACTTCACCGCAGTCAGCGCCCTTATCGGCGGAGCGATGATCGGCGCATCCGCGTCGCTCCTCCTCCTCCTCACCGGGCGCGTCGCCGGCATCAGCGGCATCCTCGGCAGGCTCCTGGTCCCGCCCGCGCGCGGGACCGCTTGGCGGGCCGCCTTCGTGGCGGGCCTCGTCCTGGCGCCGGTCGCTTACAGGGGTCTCGGGGGCGACCTGCCGCCGGTGACGATCGGGGCGTCGTTCCCGCTCCTCGTCGTCGCGGGCCTGCTGGTCGGCTTCGGCGCGCGCCTCGGATCCGGCTGCACCAGCGGCCACGGCGTCTGCGGCATAGGCCGCGGCTCGCCCCGCTCGCTGGCCGCCACCGGCACGTTCATGACCGTCGCGATCCTCACCGTCCTCGTCGCGCGGCGTCTCGTCGGAGCCTGAGCCATGGCCAAGACCGTCTCCGCCCTCGCCGTCGGCCTCCTGTTCGGCCTCGGCCTCCTCGTCTCGGGCATGGCCGACCCGGCCAAGGTGCGCGCCTTCCTCGACGTGACGGGCCGCTGGGACCCGAGCCTCGCCCTCGTCATGGCGGGTGCCGTCGCGGTCTCGGCCGCCGGTTACCGCCTGGCGCTGCGGCGCGGCCGGCCGGTGCTCGCGCCCAGGTTCGATGTCCCGACCCGGCGCGACCTCGACCTGCGTCTCATCGCCGGAGCCGCGATCTTCGGCCTCGGCTGGGGCCTGGTCGGCCTCTGCCCCGGCCCCGCCCTCACCATCCTGACGGTGGCCCCGGCCGAGGCCCTGACCTTCGTGGCGGCGATGGTCGCCGGCATGCTGCTGTTCCGCCTCGTGCCGCCGGTGCGTCCGAAGCCGAAGGCCGTGCCGGGAGCCGGCGCCTGAAGCGCACCGCTCGGGCAAGCGGGTTCGCTGCGTCGGGATCGGACGCTCCCGCCATGTCGTCCGCGTGCCGGCGTCGCCCTGCGCTCGCGGTCCGACAGCCCCAAGGCGACGCTCTGCGGGCGCGGCGGGCACGGCTCGGGTCCGGAATCCGGCATCGCTCCGGTGGTGGCGGCCGCGACGGCGATGCGGCTCCAGCCTTCGGGTCTCGCGCTCCGCGCATCGCGCCCGACGGAGCGTCGGCGGCGCTGTCAGTCGGTGGGCTGGAGCCGCAGAGCCATGCCCCAGGGATCGCGGACAACGAGCGCGCCGTCGTCCGCGCCGAGGGGCGCGTCGGCCTCGCGCAGACGGTCTCCCGTCGATGCCAGGGTCGGTCGATCGACCAGCAGCACCACCTCGGCGAGGCCCGTCCGCCCCTCGGATCTGACGGCCGCACCGCGGCTGTTCCAGACGTTGCCGGCCAGCTGATGGTGGTAGCCGCCGGAGCCGAGGAACAGGGCTCCCGGATAGCGGCACATCACGTCGAAGCCGAGCAGGTTCGCGTAGAAGCGCTCTGCCGCTCCGAGGTCGCCCACCTGGAGATGGACGTGCCC
The DNA here is from genome assembly GCF_900107945.1 of Methylobacterium sp. 190mf. NCBI lineage: Bacteria > Pseudomonadati > Pseudomonadota > Alphaproteobacteria > Hyphomicrobiales > Methylobacteriaceae > Methylobacterium > Methylobacterium sp. 190mf. Next base: position 15,786 of record NZ_FNVI01000029.1, read on the forward strand.
GACGCAGGCGGCGGCCGGCATCGCCGACCAGGGACGCGTCGCGGCACCGACGATCCCGGCCTGATCGAGCCGTTCGTTGCGCATCACGACCGAACCGTCCGACGCACGCGGCCACGCCGATGCCGGGCGATCGACGTAGATCTCGATGCCGTTGCCTTCCGGATCGTCGAGGTAGACGGCCTCGCTCACGAGGTGGTCGGCGCCGCCCGTGAGCGCGATGCCGTGCCTCTCCGCGTGCAGGAGCCAGGCACCGAGGTCGCTTCGGTCGGGCAGCAGGAACGCCGTGTGGAACAGGCCGGCCTCGCGCGGGTCCCGTGACCGCGCGTTCGGGTCACGGCGCAGGACGAGGCGCGTCGCGTCGCCCGTCCCGAGATGCACGGCACTCTCGGTCTCCGAGAGGATGCCGAGCCCGATGATGTCCCGGTAGAACCGCGTGAGCGCGTCGAGGTCGCGCACGGCCAGGGTCACCGCACCGATCCGGTACGGCGCCTCGGCCAGGACGCGGTCCGGCCCGGCCTGGGGCCGGCTCGAAGCGGGTGTCGCCATGGTTCGTCTCCCGATCTCTGTCCGTCCGGCAGGTGGGATCGCCGGCCGGTCCTCAGCGGCTTCTCGTCTCCCGGGCGGCGGGCTCCGGCGCCCCGCGCCAGGATCCGAACAGGCTGAAATGCGGGGTCCCGCCCTCGGACGCGACCGCGACCGTCGCCGTGCGGCCCGCGACCAGGCGGGTCTCGTCGGGAACGTCGTCCAGCTTGATCCGCACCGGGATGCGCTGGGCCAGCCGGACCCAGGCGAAGGTCGGGTTGACGCTGGCCAGCAGGTTCGAGCCCGCCGTGCGCTCGCGATCCTCGATGCCGCCCGCGAAGCTCTCCACGCGGCCGTTCAGCGTCGACGTCTCGCCCATCAGGCGGACGCTGGCCTTGTCGCCGACATGGATGCGCGGGAGCTTCGTCTCCTCGAAATAGCCCTCGACGCGCAGCGTGTCGCTGTCGATGAGCGCCATCACGCCCCGTCCGGTGGACACGTAGGTGCCGGGACGCAGCTCCATGTTGGTGATGCGCCCGTTGACCGCGGCCTTCACCGCGGAGCGTTCGAGGTTGAGCTTGGCGAGGTCACGGTCGGCCACCGCCTGCCCGTACGCCGCCCTGGCCTCCAGGTCGGTCGCCCGGGCGGCCTCGACCCTCTGCTGGGACGCGGCGGCGTCGCTGAGCTTCTGATAGCGGACGTAGTCGGCGGCGGCCCGCTCGGCGGTCGCCTGCTTGCCCTCGACCACCGCCTCCGCCTGGCGCAGGGCGAGATCGAAGCGCTCGGGATCGATGCGGAACAGCACGTCGCCCCGCTTCACCACCTGGTTGTCCGCCACCAGCACCTCGGTGACGAGGCCGGAGACGTCGGGGGCCACCTGCACCACGTCGGCGCGCACGCGCCCGTCGCGGGTCCACGGCGCCTCCATGTAGTAGTCCCACAGCGCCAGCCCGACGACGATCGCGGCGGCGACCGTCCCGAGGGTGACGAGGAGGCGGAACGAGAGGGCGAGAAGCCGGGGCATGGAGGGATCCGGAAGGTGTGGGCAGGGCGAGACCGGGCGGCCGGACGAGCCCGCCGGTCAGGAGGTGAGAGGGACCGCGACCGAGACGACGAGGCCGAGGAGCACGACGTAGAGGGCGAGGTCGAACAAGGGCCGGTGCCAGACCATGCGGTAGAACCCGGTCCGGGCCAGCACCCGCCGCACGAGCAGGCTCAGGGCGAAGGCGATCAGCATCCAGGCCGCGAGGCTCGGCACGAACACGCCGTACAGGTCGACTTCACCCGTCATGCCGCGAGCTCCGGATGCGTGGTGGTGGGCAGCGTCGACCGGTAGGGCGGCGCGTCCGGGAACAGGCCGCGCCGGACGCCGACGAGACCCATCAGCGCGGCCCGGCCGGCCGCCCGCCGCACGTCGCGGGAGACGGCGTCGAGGGCCCCGTCGACGGCCTCGAGCAGGCCGGGGGCGGGCTTCCCCGGCTCGGCCGCGAAGTGCCGCGACAGCGCGACGAGGAGTGCCTCGACCGCCGCCCGGGCCGGCTCCGAGAGCTGCCGCCGGTCGCGCCGCAGTTCCACGACGTTGATGCCGACCCGGACCTCGGCGAGGAGGTCGGCGGTCCATTCCGCGTCGTCGGACGGCAGGGCGGCCAGCCGCGGCGCGATCAGGCCGACCCGATCGAGCATCAGCGCGGCGAGTTCGAGACCGTTCTGCGCGCCCTGGCGCCCGGCGGCGCGGGCGAGGCTGCGGCGGTTGACGGCCCGCAGGCGCCGCGCCGACCAGCCGGCGCCGACCGAGCGGACGAGGCGCGTGACGATGGCCGCGACCCACATGCCGACGATGACCGCGACGGAGGCGTTGGTGAAGGCCGCGAAGTCCCCCGTGTAGCTGCCCTGGAGGGCGATCATGGCCGAGCCGTTGACCGCCGCGCCCATCGCCAGGGGCGCGGTCCTCGGCTGGGCCATGAACACCCCGCAGGCCAGGAGGGCCGGGGCCAGCGCCAGGGCCAGCATCTCGAAGGTGGTGGCCAGCGGCAGGACCGCGAACAGGTAGGCGCCCGCCCCCAGGGCGCCGACGATGGCCGAGTTGGCGAAGCTGACGATGAACGGGGCGGGATCGTCCTGGGCGGCGAAGAAGCAGCAGCCGACCGCGGCCATCATCGGGGCCGCCGAGCCGTGCGGCCATCCGGTCGCGATCCAGATCGCGCAGGTGACCAGGATGGTCAGGAACACGCCCAGGGCCGACAGCAGCGCCATGCCGTGGTCGCGGTGGCGGATCGTGCGCGCCGCCGCGGTGTACCGGAAGGTCAGGTCCTCGGTGACCGGCGTCCCGTCCGCGATGTGCCGCTGCAGGATCCGCGCGTCCTGGCGCAGGTCGATGAAGTCGCGCAGCCGCGCCAGGAGGCTCGCCAGCACGAGGGCGTCCCAGGACGGCCGCTCCCCGAGCCCGGGTTCGAGGGCGTCCGCGTCGGCCTTCAGGCGGTCGGCCTCGGCCTGTTCGGTGGTTCCGGAGGCGAGCCAGGCGGCCATGGCGTCGAGGAGGGTGCGCAGGCGCTGCGGCAGCGCGCTCGCCCGCTCCAGCGTCTCGATGCGGTCCGAGACCGCCGAGGCGATGGGCAGGAACATCAGCATGTGCTGGCGCAGGGTCGCCATGGCATCCGCCGAGCGTTCCGCGCCGGTCATGTCGTAGCGCAGCGGCGTCGCCAGGGCATCGAACGCGACCGCGTCCGAGGCCAGCTTCAGCCGGGTGGCCTGCGTGTCCGTCGTCGCGCGGGTGCGGCCGAGGACGTCGATGACCCAGCCCCGCGCGTCGCGCAGCCAGAGGTCGAGCCGGCCGGAGATCACCGGCGCCACCGATTGCGGCAGCACGATCGTGTTCACGAGGCTGGCGCAGAGGATGCCGAGGGTGATCTCCTCGGCCCGGGCCACCGCGACATCGAACATCGTCCCGGGATCGCCCACGGCCGGGAAGCCGATCAGCGCCGCCGTGTAGCCGCCGAGCATCATCAGGTAGCTGCGCGGGGTGCGGTCGAGGAGGGAGAAGTACAGGCACGTCGCGACCCAGGTCGCGATGGCGAGCGTCAGGAGTTCCGGCGCGTTCACGAGGTTCGGCACGAGGGCGACCGTGACCACGGCCCCGAGCAGGGTGCCGAGCACCCGGTAGAGCGCCTTGGAGCGGGTGGCGCCGGCCAGTACCTGGCTGGTGATGTAGACGGTGCCGAGCGCCCAGTAGGGGTTCGGCAGATCGATCCAGAACGCCAGGAACAGGGCCAGCATGCCGGCACCGAAGGTCTTGAGCGCGAAGGCCCAGTCGCGCCAGCCGGGGAGCGTCATTCCGCGGCCTCGCCGCGACGCGCCCCGGCCTCCGCCCCGTCGAGCCCGGCCTCGCCGCGGAGATGATCCTGCAGGGCCTGGAACACCCGCAGGCCGGCCTCCAGGTCCGCGGCGCTCACGGTCGCGAACACCGTCTCCCTGAGGCGCTCGAGATCCGCCTCGATCCGCGCGACGACCGCCTGTCCCGCGGGCGTCAGGGTCAGCACCTTCGCGCGGCGGTCGGTGGGGTCCTCCCGGCGCGCGACGAGGTCCGCCTTCTCCAGTTGATCCAGGAGCCGCACCAGCGACGGCCCCTCGATGCCGATCGCGTCCGCCAGGGTGGTCTGGCGCGGCTCGCCGCCCATGCGGGCGATCAGCACCAGCGGCAGGGCCTTGGCCTCCGAGATGCCGTGGGCCTCGGTCGCCGCGTTGGCCAGGCGCCGCCACTGCCGTCCGGAGAGCAGCAGCGTGTGGGTGTAGGCCAGACGGAGCTGCCGTAGGGTCTTGGCTGCCATCTCAAGCCTCCCGGCGGATCGTGGTGACGCGCATCGGGCGGCCCCGCACCGATATTGATAGTAACCTATCGATTGGCGCGGCGCTGTTCAAGGGCGCGCGCCGGCGGGCCACAACGCGCGGTGGTCCATCCCGCGGATCTTCGAGGCCGGAAGCCCGGTCCGCGAGGAACGCGACGCCGGCCTCGGCGATGCGCCCCTCGCGGCCGATGAGCCGACGCCGGCGCCGTCTCCGCCTGGGACGTCCCGGCAACGCGGCGTGTGCGGCCGGGGGGCTCCCACCTTCCCGCCCATGCGGCGGGCCAGGCGCCCGGGCGACCGTGACCTTCGTCACGGTCGCGGAGCGGCGCACAGGGCATGTCAGTCTCCGCAGGCCAGGAGGATCAGATGACGGCTCCGTTCTCCCTCATCAGGCGATGGCTCGACTGCCGTCGCGCGCGGAGCGAACTCGCGTCGTTCAGCGAGCGCGACCTCGCGGATCTCGATCTCGTCGGCTGTGACGTGAAGCGCATCGCCTCGGCGCGGTCCGTGCGGAGAGGCGCGGCCTGAGGATCCCGGCGCCGTCAGCGCGGCGACCTGCGCCGGTCGCGTGTCAGGCGGTCGACGGCGAACTCCGCGGCGATGCCGATGACGGCACCCGCCAGCACGTCGGCGGGGAAGTGCGCCCCGCGGAGAACCTGCGCCGTGACGACGCCGGCCGCGGCGGCGTAGGACGGTCCCCTGATCTCCGGATAGGCGCGCGCGGCGGCGCACGCGACGGCGGTGCTCAGGGCGGAATGACCCGAGGGGAAGGATTGCCACGGACCGATGCCCGTTCCCGGCCATCCCCGCACGTAGACCCCCTCGTCCATCAGGACGTTCGGGCGCGTCCGATGCACCGCCCGCTTCAAGCTCGTCTTGACGACACCGGCCAGGAGACCGGCTTGCAGCATGTGCCGCCCCGCTTCTGCCATCCGGCGATCGCGCACCATGAGCCCCAGGACGAGGGTGCCGGCAGACAGCGAGAGCAGGGACTGCCAGCTCCCGATCTCGCTCGCCGTCCCCACCGTTCGAACGACGGGGTGGTCTTTCGCGCGTGCCAGCCCGACGCCGAGGGCGACGTCGGCCGCCTCGAATCGGTTGGCGGTGTCGCGTGCTCTGACGTCGGACGGGCTGTTCGGGGATCGCGCAAGCATGGCCATAAACGCGCCCGACGGGCGTTCGTTCGATGCGGCCTCCGCGAACGGCACCCGCCACCGCACCCGCGCCCGATCAGGGACGCGCGCCGCGTCGGCGAACTCACGGTCCGGACGGGAGAGGCCGTGATCGCCTGAACTCGGGCCCGGCGGATGGAGAGGATCGGCCAGGATCTGAGCCAGGATCTCAGTCAGGACCGGCGGAATCGGACATGCGGCTCGGCCCCGAATACCCGTCAGGCCGGCCCGGAGTTGACGGAATCGGACAGATTGGACAGGTTCCAGTGACTAACCTGTGTTACAGTCAGGGCGACGATGTCCACTGATCTCCCCCAGGGTAGAGTCACGTTCCGCGGCCGCGGTCTGGCCTTCGCGCACGGCGCCAAGCTGGTGCTGAAGGTCTGCCCTCTGTGCTCGCAGTGGAACGCGCCCCGGGCTGCCGACCTCGGGCAGTGCGGCTGGTGCGCCTACACCCCGTCCTGTCGCGACGTCGAACCCGCGCCGAGCCGCCACGACACCGACGTCACCTCGTGAGACCGCGGAGGCTCGGACCGGCGCGCGACGCCGCGCATCGCGACGGTGCGGGCGCGGCGTTCCGCACCGATGCCGGCATGCCCCGCGCCGTTCAGCTGTACTGAAGCTCGGCCCGCGCGCGGGAGAGCTTGCGCAGGATACGGCGGATGTGCTCGCGGAGCATGAGGGTCTCGTCCGTCGGGTTCTCTTCCGAAGCCATCGCCGACACATCCAAGACACTTACGGCCCGGTAGCGCATCCGCTCCTCCGCACGACATCACGACGTGTCCTAGCAGCTACTTTCAATTAACGCATCCATCATTTGATCGATTCCGCGCCTCTGCAGCGCGCAAGTTTACGTAGATTTCTCAATCGATGCCCTGATCGGGCCGCGCAATAGAGTTTCCACGTCCCTCGCTTCACCGATCTGGCTTGCGCACGAAATAATCCCGGCCCCGATCAGCTTCGGCCGCTCGGTCTCGTGGCAGACGGTGGCCGGCTCGACACAGACCGCGCGCGGGTTCGAAGGACTTCCCTGCCCCGCCGGCCGGGCGGCGCTCGGGATGCCGCGGACAGGGGGCGCTCTGGTCGAGCCGCGATGCCTTGAACGACGTGCCGAGATCCTGAGCGCGGCCGGATCGGCATCGGCTTTCCTGCGCTTTGGCCGCCCCGGAAGGAACTGATCTTCCGCTCTGCTACGACGCGCCGCCGCCGGGGCGCGGCCGGCGCGACGGACACCCCACCCCGGCGCCGGTCGTCCCGGACCTGCGCGTCCGCGCGGCCGCAGCGTTCGGCCGAGCGACCGTGATCGGGAGGTGCGCGCGTCCGGCGTCGCCCGCGCTAGGAATCCGCGGTCCGGCGCCCGATCTCGCTGTCGAGATACACGGACCAGTCCGACAAGGTCGTGAGCTGCGAGCCGAACATCTTGCTGACCTGGTAGTAGCCCAGGGCGCGATAGCTCTCGAACTGGCTCTCCGAGAACCACTGGTTGGCCGTGCTCTCGTGCGGGAAGGCCGGGCTGGTGGCGCCGTAGGCGCGGACTTCGGCGGGGATGTCGTCGAGGAAGCTCGGCTTGATGTAGATCAGCGAGGCCGCGTCGCGGCCCCCCGGATACGCGATCGTACCCCGCGCGTAGCCCAGCGCACCGGCACGCTTGCCCTCGCGCTCGATCGTCGCGCGGGGGAGAATGCGCATCTCGCCCATCTGGACCTTCGCCAGCCCGTCCACCTCGGCCTTCCGGATCACGTTGCCGAGGTCGAAGAACGTGCAGCGTTCGTCCTGGCCCGCGTCGATCACCACGATCCGCGCGCAGCGCCGCCGCAGCATCTCGTAGACGCCGAGATTGTCGAAATGGCCGCCATCCGAGAGGTAGATCGCCTGCCGGACATCGGTGCTGCGGCCGCCGAGCTCGCTCAGGAGCGCGAGCACGGAGTTCCTCGGCTTCGCGAGCTTGAGGTCGTCCCGGCGCGCCACCGCGGGGTTGGGCAGCCAGGCGCCGAGCCGGACGTTGAACAGGGTCATCAGGAACGCGATCAGGCGCGACGAGTGATAGCCCCAGTTCGGGCTGACCGCCGCCCCGGAGATCGTCAGCAGACCGCCCAGCAGCGGCCCTCGGCCCGCGCTGACACGGTCGCCCGGAGTCTCCATCCCGGCATATTGCGACGTGCGGATGTAGGCCCCGCGCGGGCCGACGGTGCCGGGCCGGTCGCGCGCCCTGTCGGCGCGGTCGAGGATCGCCGAGCCGCAGGCGAAGGGTGTCGCGGTGAACGAGGCGGCCTTCCGCTCCGCCCACTCGGTGTGGAGGAGATCCGTCAGATTGAGCGTCATGTTGACGACGGGCAGGAGCCGCTTCTCGGTCCCGAGATCGGCGATGCGCGGGCTGTCCTCCTCGTCGAAGTCCGTGAACGGATCGGCGTCGCGCCGCGTCCGCGCCGAGCCGAGGAAGCCCCGGGTCAGGCGGTTGCGGTAGACGCCGTGCATGGAGAAGCGGTTGACGTTGACGCGGCCGAACAGCCAGACGGCCCCGGCCAGGATTGCCGCCACCGCGACGTCCAGGATCACGATCATGCCGTAGGGGTTGATGCCGCAGACGGAGCCGGCATCCGCGCCGGTGTCCGCGCCGCCGAGCGCCCGGCGCGGCAGCAGGCAGTTGCCCCACCAATCGTGCGCCTGGCCGAGGAAGCGGCCGAGGCACCAGCCCATCAGGGCGAACAGGCTGATCCCGAAGACCGCCGCCATCGCGCTGAGGCCGATCATCACGAGGTCGTCCATGCGTCCCTTGGCGGCCAGGGACTGCGCGCGGACGAAGACCTGCTTGCCCAGGAAGGCGGCGGCCGGGCCGGTGGCGAGGGCGCCGAGCGCGCCGAACAGGGCGGGGATCTGCGCGTCCTGGCGGCCGAGGGCGTCGGCGGACAGGACGAGGCAGCACAGGCACAGGCCTGTCCAGCCCATCGCGGCCAGCAGGAACTGGCCGTCGACCCGCGCGACCCACTCGCGGTCGAGGTCGGCGCACTCGGCGCTCTTCCGGAACCCGATGAAGATGACGCTCTGGAGAAGGTGGATGACGATCAGCGCCGGCGGGGCCGCGACCGTCAGGATCTGAGAGACCTCGGCCTTCGCGGCGTCGAAGCCGGCAGCGGAGCCACCGACCAGCCAGCCGATGGACGCGTCGGCGCAGACGCAGATCAGCCCGGCCGAGACGAGGCTGCTGGCGAGCCAGGGACCGAGATTCCGCTCGTACAGCCAGAGGCCCGGATGGCCCTTCGAGGTCTGCCAGATCAGGCCGCTGAGATAGGCCGCGACCTGCACGGCGAAGTAGGCGAGGCCCAGGCGGCACAGGGAGAGGCCCGAGACCGGCAGCGGCTGCTCGAACAGCGCGCGGAGCGTGAACGGCAGCGCGAGGGCCCAGACGCAGGTCGGCGCGATGATGCAGGCCGCGATCCGCGCCGGGGACGCGTACGCCGTGACGCCGCCCGTCCGCGGCCGATGGCTCGGCAGGAGGGTGCAGGCGCTGAACGTCGCGACGAACAGCGCCGCGCTGCCGAGCACCAGGGGCAGCCACAGCGTGCTGCCGCTCGCAGCCTCGAGCGCCGTCCGGTAGGCGAGCAGCGCGAGGGGGACGAACAGCAGCAGCGGGAAGATGATCAACCAGTTGAGGATCGTGTTCCGGATGTAGAGAACGATGCCGGCCCAGGTGTCGCGCGACAGGATCCCGACCTCCGGGGTCAGGTAGTTCGTGTAGCGCCGCAGCTTGGCGAAGATCTCGTTGCCCGAGCCGCCGAGCTGGCGCTCGGCCTCGGCGATGCTGCCGCACTGACGGATGAACGTCTGCAACCAGCCGCCGGCGAAACCGCCCCCCGATACCGTCGACAGGTAGTGGAACTCGCCGAGCATCCGCCGGCTGGCCAGGGCCTGCAGTGCGCCGAGGCAGAAGGTGGCGCTGCGGATCCCGCCGCCGGACAGGCACAGGGCGGCGAGCCGGGCCTGGTCGGCCCGCGCCTGCCAGGGCGCGCGATCGCCGGGCTCCGGCGGCCCGCAGAAATGATCCATCTCCTCCGCGAGCGCCTGCTCGGTGTCGAGGAACCACGCGTCCCGGCCCGTCGTCAGGGCGGGCAGATGGTGGGGAGAGGCATCCGCCTGGATGTCCGCGACACTGGCGCTCATCGCTCCTCCTATCGCCCGCTATCGCCCGCTATCGCCCGCGCTGTGCCGGACCGTGCCGGACTGTGCGGTTCAGCCGCCGGGGCACGACAGCGACCGTGCCCCGGCCGTCCTGATCGGTGACCTCTCGAACATCTCCCCGCCCGATGTCGAAACAAGTGACGATAAAATTTTACGGGATCAGTAACCGCTATATAAACGACATCGAGAACAACGGTCGGGATAACAGGTTGCCCGAATCAGCATTGCGGCCGAGCAGGGGCGCCGCACCACCGAAGCTCGAAACTACCGGCGCGCCGACCCTCACAGAAAAACTGTATTCGAACATCATCCATTCGAATGACGCGCGCACGGGGATCGGCGTTTATTGAAATCGGCGAGACGCTTCGCGAAGGCAGGGTTCCCGCCATGTCCCAGGTGCGATCGTGACCCGCTCCCAGGCCGCCCGCCAGACTGCCCGCCACGCCGCCCGCGTCGTCGCGCTCACCGCGGCGATCCTGCTCCCGGCGCAGGCCGGATCGCGCGCCGCCGACCGAGGACCGACAGACGGGCCGGGTGACGGGCCGGCAGACGGGCCGAGCGACAGGCCGGACGGCACCCCGCACTTTCTCGAGCAATCCTGGACGCCGCAGGAGCGCGCGTGGTTCTACCGGGCGAGCCAGGGCTCGCAGATCATGCCGTATGCCTGGTTCATGTCCCTGGAGCGCCCGGACGACGACACGCTCTTCGTCGCGGACGGGCTCGCGCGCTTCGGCTACCTGCCGAACCCGTACGACGGGACGCGCGGATCGGACCGCAGCGGGCTCCCCATCGGGTTCGTGAAGGACGTCGACGATCGCGGCGAGTGGATCGGCCTGACCTGCGCCGCCTGCCACGTGAACCGGGTCGACCTGCGCGGTCGGTCGATCCTGATCGACGGCGGCCCGGCCGATGCCGACATGTTCGCCTTCATCGAGGAACTCGGCCGCGCCCTCGCGCGGACGCGCGACGACCCGGCGCGCTTCGAGCGCTTCGCCCGCCGCGTCATCCCGACGGAACTGTCGGCGCCGGGGACGGGCCCGTCCGAGCCCGACCGCCGCCGCCTGCGGGCCAGCCTGACGCGGCTGGCCGAGGACTTCTCCCGTTACGTCGCGTCGAGCCGGACCGCGGTGCCCTGGGGGCCGGCACGCCTCGACGCGTTCGGCATGATCTTCAACCGGGCGACGGGCATCGATCTGCGCGACCCGCACAACATCGCCCCGCCCGACGCGCCCGTCAGCTATCCGTTCCTGTGGGATACGTCGTGGCACGACCGGGTGCAGTGGAACGGCTCGGCCGCGAACGGGCTCGCCGTCGAGCGCCTGGGCCGGAATGTCGGCGAGGTGCTGGGGGTCTTCGCCCGCACCGACATCCGGGAGCCGACCCTGCCGCCGCTCTGGTTCGAGACCTCGGCGGACCGGGTCAACCTCCTGCGGATCGAGAACCAGCTGGGCGCCCTCACGGCGCCGGCCTGGCCCGACCGGATCGCGCCGCGCACCGAGGCGCAGGCCCGGGACGCCGCGGCCGGCAAGGTCCACTACGACCGGTACTGCCTGTCCTGCCACGCGATCGCCCCGACCGGCGCGAACCGCACGCTGACGGTGACCCTGACGCCGCTGGCGGAGATCGGGACCGACCCGAAGATGGCGACGAACGCCGTGTCCCGGCGCGCGCGGACCGGGATCCTCGAAGGGATCCGGATGCCGTTCCTCGCGACGACGCCGCCGCTGGCCGCCGAGACGAGCAGCCTCGAACTCGTGGCCACGCTCGTCGCCGGCGCGATCCTGGCGCCCCTCGACCGTGGACCGGACCCAGCGGGCGTCGGGGCGGACCAGACCGTCATCCTCGACCGGCTGCTCAAGCGCGGCACCGCCGCCCTCGAGGCCCGCAACGCGATGCTCGACGACGTCTCGACCGCCGGCGGCAAGGGCCTCGTCGCCGCGTTCGTCGGTGCGCGGAGAGACCGCGACCTCATGGTCTACAAGGCACGGCCGCTCAACGGCATCTGGGCGACGGGCCCGTACCTGCACAACGGCTCGGTGCCGAACCTGTACGAACTCCTGCTGCCGTCCAGCCGGCGATCCAGGACGTTCCGGGTCGGGAGCCGGGAGCTGGACGAGGACCGGATCGGGTTCCGGTCCGATCTCGGGCCGTTCCTGTTCGACACCGCGCTGCCGGGCAATGCCAATACCGGCCACGAGGGGCCGACCTACGGGACCGAGCAGCTCGACGACGCGCAGCGCCGGCAGCTCCTGGAGTATCTGCGAACCCTGTAGGCGAGCTCCGCGGTTTCGATTTCTATCTTATCAGTATTGATTTGTCGTTCGATTGCATCCGTAATGGAACAACCGATTTCGGCACCTGTCGGTCCGACCGGATGGCTGGAGATCTGACAACACTCAAGACTCGCACTCAGCGCGGAGCGTGGCCATGCAGGATCTCGAGGCGTATTCGGTTCTGGTGGGGTCGATCTACGACCGCGTCGGCCAGCCGGAGGAGTGGTCGGCGCTCCTGGAGGATCTGACCGATTTCGTCGGCGGCCGGGTCGGCCAGCTCGCCGTGTTCAGCCTCGACGGGAACCGCAAGCCGCTCTGGGCGGTGTCCGGCTTCGAGCGGTCGCGGTACCGCGAGTTCCTCTACCGGCACGCCACCGAGGATCCGCGCCTCCCCTACATCCTGTCGAACCAGGGCAAGGTCATCCGCGCCGAGGAGGGGGTCGACGCGGTGCAGTTCCGCGAGTCGGCCCTGTTCAAGGAGGTCGTCCAGCCCTTCGAGATCGAGCACAGCCTCGTCACCTACTTCGCCAAGGAAGCCGACGTCATGGCGACGCTCGCGGCGATGCGGGGCGAGGAGGGCGGCCCCTTCCGGTCCGACGAGGTCCGGCGCCTGGCGATGCTCGTCCCGCACCTGCGCCGGGCCTTCGAGCTGTACGCATTGATGCGGCAGGCCTCCGAGCGCACGTCCGATCTCGCCTCCGCCCTGGACCTGCTCGACGCCGCCGTGATCCTCACGGATTCCGACCTGCGCGTCGCGCACGCCAACCGCGCCGCCGAGGCGCTGGCGCGGTCCCGGACCGGCCTGTCCTTCGTGAAGGGCAGCCTCGTCCTCAAGGACAGCCAGACCGGGCGGCGGATCGCCCGCGCGGCCGGCGAGGCGCTCGCGGCCGCGAGCGGCGACGTCGCGATCACGCAGGCCGACCACATCACCGTGACCTGCGGCGAGAGCGGCATGCCCTACCGGGTGTCGCTGCACCCGCTGTCGAAGCGGCCGGCCGGCACCGGGTCGAAGGTGCGGGCCGAGCTGGCGATCGTGATCCGGACCGGGACCCCGAAGGTCCAGGGGAGCAACGCCGCGCGGCTGCAGAAGCTGTTCGGGCTGACCGTCGCCGAGTCGATCCTCGCCAACGCGGTCGCTTCGGGACGGTCCCTCGACGACCACGCCCAGGACCGCGGCATCGCGATCTCGACCGCCCGCACCCAGCTGCGCGCCCTGTTCGCCAAGACCGAGACGCACCGGCAGGGCGAGCTCGTGGCGCGCCTGCGCGAGGGGCTGGACGTCTCGCTCAACTGACCACCGGGCGTCGGGCCGGACGGCCCGCGCCGCTCCGCGAACGCCACAGGAGGTCGTGCATGCGCGCCGCCGCTCCCGAGACGCCCTGCCTCGCCTTCCTGGAGGCCCTGCCGGTGGCGGAGCGCTGGCAGCGCGCCCGGGACTGGATCGCCCGCGCGCCCCAGCCCTTCTTCGCGCAGCTGCGCGCGCGACGGACCGCCCTGGATTGCGGCGCGGCCATCCTCGTCGCCGGCCGCGCCGAGGTCGAGGAGATCCTGTCCCTGCCGCAGGTCTTCTCCGTCGCGCTCTACAAGCCCAAGATGGGCGAGTTCATGCTGGCGCTCGACGGCACGGAGGTGAATTACCGCGACAAGGCGGTCATGCGCGCCGTGCTGTCCTGGCGCGACCTCCCGGCGATCCGCGATCTGGCGGGCGCCGAGACCGACGCGGCCCTCGACGCGGGTCTCGACCAGGGCGGCGGATCCATCGACGTCGTGGCGTCGGTCTCGCGCCGCGTCCCGCTGCGGATCGTGCAGCGCTTCTTCGGGTTCGCGGCGCCCGATGCCGACCTGCTGCGCTGGTCGTACGCGAACCAGTTCGACCAGTTCAACAACCTCCCCTTCGACGAGCGCCCGGACGCCGACGCGATCCACGCGGCGGCGGATCTGGCGCGCCAGGAGATGCGGGCGGCCTTCGCCAGGATCATCCCGGCGCGCGTCGCGGCGATCGAGGCCGGCGCCGACCTGCCCGACGACGTCCTCACCCGGCTGCTCCGGCTGCACCTGCCGGCGGCGACCGGCTTCGGCATGGACCGCGTCGTCATCAACGTCGGCGGCCTGCTGATCGGGGCCATCGAGACCACGTCGGAGGCCGTGGTGCACGCCCTCGCGGAGCTCCTCGGCCGGCCGCAGATCCTCGCGGCGGCCCGCGCGGCCGCCCGGACCGGACCCGCCGCCTTCGACGGCTACGTGTGGGAGGCGCTGCGCTTCGCGCCGATCGTCGCCTTCATGTTCCGCCAGGCGGAGACCGACCACGTGCTCGGCCGGGGCAGCCCGGCCGAGAGCGGGATCGCCAAGGGCCGGGTCGTCCTGCCCCTCAGCCTGTCGGCGATGTTCGACGCGACCGGCGTGCCCGACCCGGACCGCTTCGACCCGGCCCGCCCGGAGCAGACCTATCTCCATTTCGGCCGGGGCCATCACGAGTGCCTCGGCCGCTACGTGGCGGGCGCGATGGTCCCGGAGATCGTTCGCCGCATCCTCCTGCGCGACGCCGTGCGGGCCGAGGGCGCGGTCGAGGACGGGGGCACGCCGTTCCCGACCGCGTTCCGGATCTCCTGCGCCGGCCGGCCGGCGGGGGCCGCCGGGCCCGGTTAGCCCGGCGCGCGCGGGACGTCGCCGACACCGCACCCGGTCCCTCCGTCGCGAGCCCGGGCGGCGCGCGACCGCGCGCGCCCGGATCCGGGGCGTCGCCCGGAGCCCCGCCCGATCGGCGCCCGGCCGCGCGCAGGTGCCGGCCGTCCCATCAAGGCTTCGTCACCGCAGAGCCCGGAGCATCGACATGGCATCCTTCCAGGATTTTCAGGACGGCTACGAGCGGACCTGGGCGTCGCTCCAGATCCGGCCGGAGAAGCTCGCGACCGTGCGCAAGCTCGCGCAGCAGCTCGCCGCCGGCAAGCCGCGCTACCAGGAGATCGAGGCGCGCACCGGCGTGCCCTGGTGGTTCATCGGGCTCTGCCACTACCGGGAATCAGCCTTCGATTTCGACACGTATCTCGGCAACGGACAGAAGCTCGGACGGCGCACCACGATCGTCCCGAAGGGGCGCGGGCCGTTCACGGGGCCGCAGGCCTTCGTCGAAGGGGCGGTCGACGCGCTGCGCCTCCAGGGCCTGGTCGGGCTCGGCGACTGGAGCGTCGCGCGGGCCCTCTACCGGCTCGAGGGCTTCAACGGCTACGGCTACCACGGCCGGGGCGTGAACTCGCCGTATCTCTGGGGCGGATCGACGGCCTACGGGCCGCCGGGCGCGCGGCGGCAAGTTCGTGCGCGACCACGTGTTCGACCCGAACGTGGTCGACACGCAGATCGGCACCGCGGTGATCCTGCGGAGCCTCATCGACCTCGACGCGACGGTCGCGCTCGCGGCGCCGCGCGCCGTCGAGGCGGCCGTGTCCCGCGAGCCCGACGACGAACTCGCCGACAGCACGCTCTGGGTCCAGCAATCGCTCAATCGCCTCGGCGCGACGCCGCCCCTCGTCGAGGACGGCCGGAACGGGCCGCGGACCATGACGGCCGTCGCGACGTTCCAGGCGCGGTGCGGTCTGGACGATACCGGCCTCGCGGACGCGCGCACGATCGCCGCCATCCAGGAGGCGCTGCGGCCGGCGGCGCCGGACCACGCGGTGCTGACGCGGATCCAGGACCTGGAGCGACAGCTCGCCGCGCGGGCGGTCACCCCGATGCAGCCCGCCCCGATGCAACCTGCCTCGATGCCCCCGGTGGTGATCGCGCCGGCCGCGCCGCCCGCCGACGTCGCGGCGCGGCTCGACGAGTTCCTCCAGGCCCTGCGCCGACAGATCGACGGTGCGCGCCTCCCGACCGCCCCGATCTTGCCCGGCCCGCCCGCGGCGCGTCCCGACGGCGCGGTCCTCGGGCCGGTCAACGGCGCGCTCGGGCAGACGATCGGGCAGCTGCTCTCCGGCAAGAAGTCGGCGATCGGCATCATCGGCGCCGTCGCCACGCAGATCCTGTCCCAGGTGCCGCTCAACACCGGTCTCGGGCAGGTGCTCGCACAGCTCACGCCCGCCTTCGGGCTGAGCCCCTACACGATGCCGATCTTCATCGGGCTGACGGCGTGGGGCGCGCTCGGGAAGTTCGAGAAGTGGAACGCACGCGCGGGGCAGGCGACCCCGTAGCGCGCGGCGGGCTCCCGGGAAGTCCGGCGCTCACGACGCGCCGCGCCCGCTCACTCGGCGAGCACGAAGGCGAGGCCGAGGATCGCCACCAGCAGAGCCCCGCCCGCGAGCTCCTCGCGCGGCTCCTCTGCGAAACGCGCGGACCGGCTCGCGCTGGCGATCCCAGCTGCGGCGAGCCCGATGATCAGGAAGCCGAGGCCGAGCAGATCGGTCGTCTGAACGGACGGTAGCATCGGTGGTCCTCCGTCAGAGGTGCCTCTCACCCCTCTGGCCAAACCCAGTGCGCCTCGACATGCGCGATCAGCCCGAGCGCGTGATCGCGAACGAGGATCGCGGCCCGATCCGCGTCGCGTGCCTGCAAGGCGGCGATGATGGCGGCATGCTCGCGCATCGAGTCCTCGAGCCTCCCGGCCCGATGGAGGAAGGCCGACCGGATCGCCCGCATGTGAATGAACAGGTTGGTCGTCATCTCGACCATCAACCCGCAGCCGCCGAGACGGATGATCGTCCGATGGAAGTCGAGGTTGGCCTCGTCGTAGGCCTTCAGATGGTCGGGCAGAGTCGCGATATCGAACGCCTCGAAGGCCCTGCCGAGCGCGCGGAGATCGGCATCCTCGGCGTTCCGTGCGGCGGCATGGGCCGCCATGCCTTCGAGCGCGGCCCAGACGGTGATCATCTCGACGATCTCGCGCTTGTTCTTGCGCGTCACGAAGAGGCCGCGGCGCGGCACCGTGGACACGAAGCCCTCCCGCTCCAGGAGCGTCAGGGCTTCCCGGACCGGCGTGCGGCTGATGCCGAGATCCTGCGCGATCTGGTGTTCGTGCAGCCGGATCTGCGCCGATCCGGCGTAGAGATCCATCGCCAGGATCGATTGCTTGATGCTGTCGTAGGCCTGTTCACGCAGACTCAGGGTCTGTCCGATCGAGGCTAGACCCAGAGAGGTCTCGGAAGGCTGCAGCACAGTCGAACTCCGGGAACGCGAGAATGGATTCTGGCCTCAGGTCCTGGAATGGCGCCGAGCGTGGCCGGGCTATCGCGTGAGAGCGAGGCGCCAGGACAGCCGCCCCTCGCCCGATCGTCGATGCGCGCCCGAACATGCGCGATCGCCCGCGGCGCCCTGCGTCTCGACGAGACGGTCTCCGTGCGGGCCAGCTGCCCGGTGCTGGCCGACCCGGCTCCGGAATTCCGGAGCCGGGTCGGGGAGGCTTCGCCCCGGCCGCGGAGCGGCCGGGGCCGTCGCTCAGGCGTGGGCCAGCTTCATCGCCGGAGCCGCCGCGTCGTTGTTCGCCGCGTGGTGCTGCTTGAGCATCGGCCGCAGGACCGCGATCGCCAGGACGGCGGCGATCAGGTCCATGGTCGCCACCGTGTAGAGGACGGTCGCCCAGGTGCCGGTCGCCTGCATGATCAGGTTGCCCACCGGCACGAACAGCGCGGCGAAGCCCTTGGCGCAGTAGAGCACGCCGTAGATCTTGCCGATGTGCTTCGAGCCGAAGGTGTCGGCGGCCGTGGCGCTGAACAGCGAGTAGACCTCGCCCCAGGCCAGGAACACCACGCCGGACAGGATCACGAAGGCCCACGGGTTGGAGCCGAAGTAGCCCAGCGCCACGATGCCGATACCCTCCATCGCGAACGCGATGAACATCGTCTTCTCACGGCCGATCCGGTCCGAGACGAACCCGAAGAGGGGGCGCGAGATGCCGTTCATGATCCGGTCGAGCATCAGCGCGAAGGGCAGCGCGGCCATGGCGAAGAAGTACAGGTTGACCTGGAAGTTCTTCACCCCGAGATCCTGCGCGATCACGCCGAGCTGGGCCACGGCCATCAGGCCGCCCGTCACCGTGCAGGTGAACATCAGCAGCATCACGTAGAACACGGGGGTGCGCAGCGCCTCGCCCAGGGTGTAGTCGCGCCGCGACTGCAGGACCTTGGTGGAGAACGGCACCTGATCCTTGCGCGGGGCGCGCATGGCGATGGCGGCGGCGATGATGATGGCACCCTGGATCAGGCCGAAGACGAAGAAGGCCTGGGCGTAGTTGCCGCTGTCGATCATCTTGGCGATCGGCAGGATGGTGAGCGCCGAGCCGGCGCCGTAGCCGCCCGCCGTGAGGCCGACCGCGAGGCCGCGCTTGTCCGGGAACCACTTGAGCGCGTTGTTGACGCAGGTGGCGTAGACGCAGCCGACGCCGATACCGCCGGCCACCGAGCCGAGGTAGAAGCCGCTCAGGCTGGTGGCGTAGGAGTTGATGACCCAGGCCAGGCCCGTCATCAGACCGCCGAACATGACGACGCGGCTCGGGCCGTACTTATCGATGAAGTAACCCTCGATCGGAGTCAGCCAGGTCTGGACGACGACGAAGATCGTGAAGGCGACCTGGATCGCGGCGCGGTCCCAGCCGAAGGTCTTCTGAATCTCGGGGACGAACAGCGTCCAGGCATACTGGATGTTCGCCGCTGCAACCATGCAGATCACGCCGAGCACGATCTGCAGCCATCGATTTGTACTGGGTACTGCCGTAGCCGGCGTGGCATTTGGCATGGCCATGAGCTTCCTCCCTCATTCCTGCGCTGACATTCAGCGGCGTGCTATAGGATTGGCGTGCACGCCGACGAATTCCTTGCCCGCGCCGGAACCTTATGTTGGGTTCCGAAATTGGCACGGCGGCATGCATTATTCTGTGTGCCAGGAACGTATGGCAAGCAGAATAATTCATCCGTTTCGGCCGAGAATTCGGGATTAGAGGGCGATCTCGCGCGTGCTACCGGATCGCGCGGCCGGCCGCCGCTCTCGCGGACGCCCGTCCTCGGTGTGCCGGCGCCATCTGAGACCCGGCCCGCGGCGTCGGCGCGATCCCCAGCTTTGAGGATCGGACGACGTGATCGCTCGGCCCTGAACAGCACCGATGCAGACGATCGGCCCGGATCGGAGGGATCGGAGGGATCGACGGGCGACGCGGACGGCGGCGCCGGGTCGCGGGGCGCGTCAGGGAATCAGCTTGCCGGGATTCATGAGGTTCCGGGGGTCGATCGCGCGCTTCAGGGTCCGCATGAGGCCGAGCGCCTCCGGCCCGTGCTCGCTTTCCATGAAGCGCATCTTCTTCTGGCCGATCCCGTGCTCGCCCGTGCAGGTGCCGCCCAGGTCCAGCGCGCGGGCGACGAGCCGGTCGAGGAAGCCGGCCACCGCGGACATCTCCTCGGGGCTGTCGGCATCGACGAGCGGCAGGGTGTGGAAGTTGCCGTCGCCGACATGGCCGGCGATCGGCGCCGTGAGCCCGGTCGCGGCGATGTCGCGCTTCGTCGCCTCCACGCATTCCGCGAGCCGCGAGATCGGCACGCAGACGTCGGTCGACATGTTCTTGATCGTGGGACCCGGCCGCAGCGCGACCGAGGCCCAGTACACGTCGTGGCGCGCCTGCCAGAGGCGCGCGCGCTCGTCGGCCCCGGTCGCCCAGTCGAACGGGCCGCCGCCGAGATCGGCGGCGATCTCGCCGAACCGCTCGGCCTGCTCGCGCACGCCCGCGTCCGTGCCGTGGAACTCGACGAGGAGCAGCGGGGTCTCCGGCAGGGCGAGCTTCGAGTAGCGGTTGCAGGCCGCCACCTGCACCTCGTCGAGCAGCTCGATGCGCGCGACCGGGATGCCGGACTGGATCGTCAGGATCGTGGCGTCGCAGGCCGCCTTGATCGAGGGGAACGGGCAGATGCCCGCCGAGATCGCCTCGGGGATGCCGTGCAGGCGCAGCGTGACCTCGGTGATGATCCCGAGCGTGCCCTCCGAGCCGACGAGGAGCCGGGTGAGATCGTAGCCGGCCGACGACTTGCGCGCCCGCCGGGCGGTCGTGACGATGTCGCCGTTCGGCATCACCGCGGTGAGCCCGAGCACCGCGTCCTTCATCGTCCCGTAGCGCACGGCGTTGGTGCCCGACGCCCGCGTCGCCGCCATCCCGCCGATCGTGGCGTCCGCCCCGGGATCGATGGGGAAGAACAGGCCGGTGTCGCGCAGGTACGCGTTCAGCGCCCTGCGGGTGACGCCGGCCTCGACCGTGCAGTCGAGGTCGTCGGCATGGACCGCGCGGACGCGGTTCATTGCCCCCGTGTCGATCGAGACGCCGCCGAACGGCGCGTTGACGTGGCCCTCGAGGGAGGTGCCGACGCCGTAGGGCACGATCGGCATGTCGCGCTCGGCACAGGCGCGCACGACGGCCTGCACCTCCGCGGTGGAGTGCGGGAAGACCACGAGGTCCGGCGGCTCGCACGGCGCCCAGGTGAGCTGGTTGGCGTGCTGCTCGCGCACCGCCGGGCTCGCCGTCACCCGGTCCCCGAGCACGGCCCGCAGGGCCTCGGCGAGACCCGCGATCGTCGCCGCGTCCGGGCGGGTCCGCGGGGCGGGAACGGGGGCGTTCATGGGCTGCTCCGATGGGCTCGAACTGGGGCGTCGCCGGGGACGGCGTGTCCCGGGGGCCGCGCGGCCCCGCGACACGGCCTCCGCTGGGACGACCTGGCGACGCGACCGTAGGTCGATCGGCGGCCGCCCGCCACCCGGGCGCGGCGGGGCGGCGGCGCTGCCCCCTCCCCCCGGGTCGCGTTCACCCACCGCGTCTGCCCCGCCGCGCCTACTCCGCCGCCCGCGCGCCGCGCGCCGCGGCCTGCTCCAGGTGCCGGTCGTGGGTGAGGCAGAGGACCGTCACCATGGCGGCGAGGCCGGCCGCCGCGATGAGGAGGAGGCCGCCCGTGAAGGTGCCGGTGGCGTCCTTGATCGCGCCGACCGCGTAGGGCGCGGCGAAGCCGGAAAGGTTGCCGAGGGCGTTGATGATGGCGATGCCGCCGGCCGCCGCGGCGCCGGACAGGTAGGCGGTGGGCAGCGTCCAGATCACCGGGAGGCCGCCGAAGATGCCGAAGGCCGAGACGCTGAACAGGGCCATCTTGGCGTAGGGATCGGAGACCAGCGCCGCCGCGGCCGTGCCGCCGGCCGCGAGCAGGAGCGCGAAGGCCGCGTGCCCCTTGCGCTCGCCCCTGCGGTCCGAGGAGCGCCCGAGGGCGAGCATGCCGACGATCCCGATCGCGAAGGGGATGAGGCTGACGAGACCCGTCTGGAGGTTCGTGAGGTCGAAGCCCTTGACGATCTGCGGCAGGAAGAAGCTGAGCCCGTAGAGCAGCGCCACGTTGCCGAAATACACGAAGGCGACGGCGAGCACGCGCCGGTCGAGGAGCGCCTCCGCGACGCTGTAGCGGCGGGCGGATTCGCGCGCCCGCCGCTCCTGCGCGAGGCGCTCGGTGAGCCACGCGCGCTCGTCGTCGGGCAGCCAGGCCGCCTGCGCCGGCCGGTCCGTCAGGAAGGCCAGGACGATGCCCGCGAGGATGACGGCGGGCAGCGCCTCGAGGACGTAGAGCCACTGCCAGCCCTTGAAGCCCCAGACCCCGTCGAGGCCCAGCAACGCCCCCGAGACCGGCGAGCCGATGACGCTCGAGAGCGGGACCGCGGCCATGAAGGTGCCGATGATGCGCGCGCGGTAGCGCGCGGGGAACCACAGCGTGAGGTAGAAGATGATGCCGGGGAAGAACCCGGCCTCCGCGGCGCCCAGCAGCAGGCGCACGGCGTAGAAGCTCTTCTCGCCGACGATGAAGGCCATCGCGCCCGACAGGAGTCCCCAGGTCAGCATGATGCGGGCGATCCACACCCGCGCCCCGACCCGCTCCAGGATCAGGTTCGACGGCACCTCGAAGACGAAGTAGCTCAGGAAGAAGATGCCGGCCCCGAGCCCGTAGGCCGTGGCGGAGATGCCGAGGTCCCCGTTCATGGTCAGCGCGGCGAAGCCGACATTGACCCGGTCGAGGTAGGAGATGAAGTAGCAGGTGATCAGGAGGGGCAGGAGCCGCCTGCTGACCCGCCGGATGGCGCGCGCTTCCACATCCATCGTCGCCCCCTCGAGGATCCGGAACGGACGCCGGGCGCCCGATCCGACCGGGCCTCCGGTCGGTTGGCGGGAGACATAGCCGGGCCGTCGGCGCCCCGATAGAAGCGGACGCGGTGCGGCGGCGGGCGCCTACGCGCCGGGGCGGGATCCGGCCCCGCCGCGACCGAGCGCGTCGAGCAGGAGGTCCGCGACGGCCCGGGGCTGCTCCTGCTGAACCCAGTGCCCCGCCCCCGCCACGAAGTGGCAGCCGAGCAGGCCCGCGCCGGCGGCATCCTTCATGCGCTCCAGCGCGCCCGGCGCCTGGAACGGGCCCCAGTCGCGCGCCCCGGACACGAACAGGAGGGGGACCTCGATCCGCCGGCCGGCGAACCGCGCGAGGTCGCGGTCGATGCTGCCATCCATGCGGCACCGGTAGCCCTGGAGCGCGCCCTGGAAGCCGGAGCGCGCGTACTCGGCCGCGTAGACGGCGAGTTCTGCCTCCGTCAGCCAGGCGCAGTCCGCGCCGCCCCGCTCCGGCATCTCCGGCGCCACGGTCGCGGGCATCGTCCGGCCTTCATCCATCACGTAGTAGGTCGGCATCTCGGCGAGGGCCTCGGCCGTCCAGCCGGCGAGCGCGCGGGGTCGATTGTCCGGCCAGTCCGCGCTCTTGTGGTGGAAATAGGCGCGCAGGAACGCGGCGAGGCCCTGGGGACTGCGCTCCATGTCGGCGGCGGCGCGGCGCGTCGCGTAGTAGCGGTGGTAGTGCGTGCGCGGGCGCGGCAGGGCGGCCAGCGCCGCGTGGATCGGGTCGTCGGCCGGCGTCCGGAGGCCGCGTGCCAGGGCGTCGAGCCCCGGCGCCCCCGCGAAGGGCGCGCTCATGAGGGCGACCATGCCGAAGAGATCGGGCCGCGCCAGGGCGCAGTAGCCGCAGACCCAGGACCCGTAATCGTGTCCGACGAGCGCCGCGACCCTGTCGCGCTTCAGGGCGCTCATCAGGCACAGCAGGTCGAGGAGAAGGTTGTGCAGCCGGTAGGGCGCGAGGTCGTCCGCGAAGGCGACCGGCGCGTCCGCGGTGCGGCCGTAGCCCCGGAGGTCGGGGGCGACGACGTGGTAGCCCGCCGCGGCCAGCGCCGGCATGACCTTCCGCCAGGAATAGGCGATCTCGGGGAAGCCGTGCACCAGGAGGATGAGCGGGCGGTCGGGACCGCCGTCGCCCGCCTCCAGCACGTGCATGCGCAGGCCGTTGACGTCCTCGACGAAGCGGGCGCGGATTCCGTTCGGGAGGGCGGCCGGATCGAGCGGGGGCAGGACGTTCGTCACCATGGCCGCGCGCTCCCGTGCCGATTGTTCGACGGCCGCCGAGCGTACACGCTCCGCGATCCGACCGCGAAATCCGACCCGCGCGCATCCGGCCCTGCCCCACCTCCGCGCCCAGTCGGCGCGCCGCCGAACCGTCAGGCGGTCAGGGCGGCGCGGGCCTGCCGGTGCCCGGCCTCGGCCCGCCACGCGTCGCGCTCGGCCTCCAGGCCCTGGATCCGGGCATGAAGCTGCCCGGCATCGATGGCCGTCTCCATCAGCATGTCCTGCGCGCTGGCGAGCTGCTCGCGCAACTCGGAATTCTCGGTCACGAGGGTCAACAGGATCGCCGCCACGTCGTCGCCCATTCGTCCACCTGCCTCACCGTCCGGGGTCGCGGCTGGTAGGACCGGCATGGTTACCGCTCCGGAAAGGATGGCGGCCGGGCGCCCGCGCCGAGGCCACTGTCCACAGCCGGATGGCGCCGGCCGCCGGGAGGCCGCCCGCGGGCCGCCCCGTCTCAGCCGCAGGAACAATCGTCCGTGCGGGAAGATGCCGTCATGCGCACCCCGCGCGAACGGAGCTGCTCGCATGTTCATGAAGCTCGACCGCCTTCAGGCCGAACTGCCACAGCCGAAGAAGCCCGATCCCAACGCGGCGGCCGCGCTGCAGGAGCTGCTCGGCGGCAAGTACGGGGAGATGTCGACCCTCGGGAACTACATGTTCCAGAGCTTCAACTTCCGCAACAAGTCGAAGCTGCGCCCCTTCTACAGCCTCGTGTCGAGCATCTTCGCCGAGGAGCTCGGGCACGTGGAGCTGGTCTCGACCGGCATCGCGATGCTCAACAACGGCCCCGGCGACGACACCGAGGAGGTCGACGTCTCGAAGGCCCCGTTCCACAACATGCAGGACATCCGGCTCGCCGGCAGCTTCCTGAGCAACGGCGGCGGCGCGACACCGGTCAATTCCAACGCGCAGTCCTGGAACGTCGACATGGTGACGACGACGGGCAACATCATCATCGACCTGCTGCACAACTTCCACTTGGAGTGCGGCGCGCGCCTGCACAAGCTGCGCGTCTACGAGACCCTGAAGGACCCGACCGGCCGCGAGGTCTGCGGCTACCTGCTCGTGCGCGGCTCGGTGCACGCGCACGCCTACGCGCTGGCGCTCAAGAAGCTGACCGGCGTCGAGATCGAGAAGATGCTGCCAACCCCGAACATCGTTCTCGACAAGATTCCGGAGTGCCAGAAATATCTGCAGGAGGGCTCGCACCGGCGCCTCTACCGCTTCAGCCCGGACGACTACAAGGAAGCGGCCGGCGTCTGGTCGAACGACGAGGTCGCGCTGCCGGGGGATCCGCCCGGCAACCTGGAGGTCGTCGACGGCCTGCCGGAGGGCGGCAAGATCCCGGAACTCGACGGCAATTACGGGGCCTTCGCGCCCAACTACGCCCCCGAGGAGATCTTCGAGATCGCCAGCAAGCTCTACAAGAAGGGGCGCTGAGGCGCGCTCAGAACCGGGCAGGGCGCCGCGGTCTCAGAACCGCGGGCCGCGCCGTCCCCGGTCAGTACCAGTCGTCGTCGTCGGCGGGCGATCCCGGCGGGAGGGGGCCGTCACCCATCACGCCGGGATCCCCGTAGTTGAACGGAGGTCCGTCGAAGCCGACCACACCGTCCGGATTGTCCGGCGTCACGTTCGGATCGACCTTCAACTCGGTATCCTCGCGCCCGAGCCGTTGATCGAGGCGATCCATGCGCTTGAGATCCTGCTGGATCGGGATGTCCTGCTGGGCCTGCGCGACGATCGCGGGACTTGCGAGGGCGAACACCAGCGCGGCGACGGTCAAGCGTGTCATAGCAATCGGCCCTTCGCGTCCCGGCGCGCTCCTGAAGTCGATGCATACCGTGGACGGACCACCGAGCATAGCATTGACGGCCGTCAACACTAATCGCGCGTGCATGTCGACCGGGCGCGGGCTCGGCGAATGCGCGTCGCCGCCCGGCCCGACCGGATCGAGATCTGCCTTCGCGCCGTGAGACGTGCCCTCCCCGCCGGGCACCGTGCGGGCACCGTGCAGGCCTCGTGCACGCCTCGTGCAGGTCAGATCGCGGAAGGCCGGCAATCCTGCGGGCGCCGGGCCTGACCGGTCAGCGCGGCTGGCGGCCGGCCGGGCCGGCGACGTGCGGGCCGGCGGAGCGGTCGGCCGGCACGGGCCGGTGGTAGGTGACGGAGATCTCGGGCAGCATCACCGCGGTGACGTCGGACAGGCCGTGGCGTGCGGCGGATCCCTGCGCGGAGGCGGGCGTCGCGAGGGCGGCGGCGAGGGTCGCGGCGAGCGCGGCGGCAGCGAACAGGCGGACGGTCATGGCAAACTTTTTCTGACTTCGGCACGAAGTCATCCGGTCAACTGTCGCG
Source organism: Methylobacterium sp. 190mf (assembly GCF_900107945.1). NCBI lineage: Bacteria > Pseudomonadati > Pseudomonadota > Alphaproteobacteria > Hyphomicrobiales > Methylobacteriaceae > Methylobacterium > Methylobacterium sp. 190mf. The sequence continues at coordinate 41,557 of NZ_FNVI01000029.1, forward strand.
AGTGAGGAAGATCGTCGTTCCGGCGGTCTTGATCGCCTCGGCTCTGTCGGGCCGAATGTCATCCTTCAACATGGATGTTAGGCCGGCGGTTGCCGCGAATGCGTGCGACGCCGCACAATCGTCAGTATCGGATCGAGCGCGGGGTCTCTTCGTCGCGCCGGACCGGCCCCTTTTGGGCGCGCCCGGCACCGCGGCTCGATCCGGCGCGGCGATGGCCGGCATCCGCGACTCGCGGGCGCGCCGGGGCGCTCCCGCCGGGATTTCGTGGACGGACGTTCGCTTTCCGTACTCATGTGGCATCGGAGTGGCAGCCGGCGCGCGACGGCTCCGCTACGGTGCGGACGTCTCCCTGAGGCGCCCTCGATGCTCATCCCCGCCCCGACCATCCGCCGTCTCCTCATGCTGGGGCTCGTGCTCGTCGCCCTCGTCGCGCTCGCGGACGGCGTGGCCCGCCACGAGTTGCGCACGGCCGCGCGCGCGATGACCCTCGCCGACGCGGCCCCGCAGACGGAGCGCGCGTCGGATGAGTAGGCGCTCGCCCCTCGCGGCCGGCCTGACGCTCCTCGCGGCCCTGGCGGGGGCCGAGCCCGCCGCGGCGCTGGCAGCGGAGCCGGCCGACCTGCCGGGCCTGGAGCGGGCGTGGCACGGCTGCGTCCGCGAGGCCTTCGACCGGCAGCCGGCGCACCGGAGCAGGCCCGGCCGGGAGCGGGGCGCCCTGGACGCGTGCAAGCCCCAGGAGGACGCCTACGTGGCGGCCCTGATGGCCGCCCGGCCGATCGACGCGAACCGCCCTGCCCTGGCCTGGGCGCGGACCTGGATGGCCTACGTGGTGGATCCGCTGAGGGACTGGATCGCCGCGCTGCATCGCTGAGCCGTCCCAGCCGCGGCCGGGCGGAGGTCGGGCGCGGACGGCCATCCGCGCGGGGCGGGACGCCTGCAGATCTCACGCAGCTCTACCGAAGGTGCGCTCCGAGCATTCGCACCAGTATTGTGCATCCCTTTCCGATGTTCGCGCGTTCCAATCTCGAACCGGCCGATATTTCGGTGCGATTGTCGACATAGAGGAGGCGCGAATGCTGCGCGGTGGATTGCTGTGGCTGCTGGGAATCCCGCTGCCGATCATCCTGTTGCTGTATTTCCTCGGCGTGTTCCACTAGGTCGAGGCGGACAGTCGTCGTGCCCTACACGGTCGAGATCACCACGCCGCCGGTGCGGATCGACGGCGCCGAGCAGGCCTCACGGATGTATCAGCTGCCGGACCCGTTCAGCACGCTGGCCGAGGCCAAGGAAGCGGCGATCGCGCATATCGGGGGTCTCGGCCTCGATCCGGCCGGCATCCTCTACACCGTCTTCGATCGCGAGGGTTTCACGGTCGCCTCCAACGCGGATCAGGGCGCGGGGGCTGGATAGAGCGGGCCGGCGGATCAGGGTCCCGTCCCGCTCTGCGGGGCCCTCCGAGCCCGGAGGCGGCCTCCCTGCCCGCCTCCGGCCGGTGCGCGGCCCGGGATCCGTGCGCGAGCGGCGGCCCTGCAGGTGTTCCGGGACACGCCGGACCTGAAAGCTTGGGCGTACATCGGGATCACACCGCGAACACAGTCGCGAACCCGATGGAGACGACGATGACCTGGACCAACCGCATCGCCTTGGTGGCAACCCTGATCGCCGGCGCGGTCGCCCTCGTGACCTACGCGCAGGCCCTCAGCCTGCCGGCCCATTTCGCGTGAGCGAGACGGGCCCGGCGGCCGTCTCGCCCACCGTCGCCGCCTGAACGCGCGCCGAACGGTTCCGCGGCGCAGCGTGACTCTTCGCACCGCACGCAGCCGGCCGATCCGGCATCATCATTGCAGTTGGTGATCCCGGGTCTCGCCCGAGACCCGCTGCTCGATGAGAGGCGTGCACGACATGGTCCTGAAGGGCTTCTCCTACGCGATGATCGGCGCCTTCCTGGGCGGCCTCGCGATGACGGTGACCGGCTCGGCCGGGGTGCTGATGGGCTTCTGAGCCGCGGCGGTCCTCGGGGCCGCCCGGGCGACGGACTGCCCGAACGGACGGCGTGAGCGGCGGGGCGAGAGCCCCGCCGTTCCCGTATGCGGACCCGGACGATGCCGCGGTTCGGGTCGAGGCCGCGCTCACGCGACCGGGTCATCCCATCCGATGGCGCGGCGCAGGAAGGTGAGCCCCAGCGCCCGGAACGCCGCCGTCTGCTCGCTGTCCTTGCCGGCGCCGTGCCCGCCGGTCGCGGGCTCGTAGAAGGCGACGTCGCAGCCGAGGACGCGGAGCTTCTGCGCCATCTTCCGCGCGTGGCCTGGATGGACCCGGTCGTCGCCGCGGCTCGTGGCCAGCAGGATCGGCGGGTAGGCCCGCCCGGCCTCGGCGGCGTGGTAGGCGGAGATGCCGGACAGGAACGCCCAGTCCTGCGGGTCGTCCGGATCGCCGTACTCCGCGATCCAGCTCGCGCCGGCCAGGAGCTTCGTGTAGCGGCGCATGTCGATCAGCGGGATCGTGCAGGCCAGCGCCCCGAACCGCTCCGGGTAGCGGGTGAGCATGTTGGCGATCAGCAGGCCTCCGTTCGAGCCGCCCTCGGCCGCGATCCGCCCCGGCCGCGTCACGCCGCGGGCCACGAGATCGGCGGCCACCGCGGCGAAGTCGTCGTGCGCCCGGGCCTTGCCCTCGCGCCGGCCCGCGTGGTGCCAGCGGGTGCCGAACTCGCCGCCGCCGCGGATGTTGGCGGTCACGCAGGTGCCGCCCCGCTCCAGCCAGAGCTTGCCCAGCACGGGCTGGTAATCCGGCAGGCGCGAGAGCCCGAACCCGCCATAGGCCGTCAGGTAGACGGGGGCCGCACCGGTCTCGGCTTCCGGCCCGACCTGAACGTAGGGCACGCGCGTCTCGTCCGCCGACACGGCCTCGTGGCGCGTCACCCGGATGCCGCGCGCGTCGAAGGCCGGGGGCGCCCGACGCAGGACGGCCGGGGCGTCGAGCGCGGGCGGGAAGGCGAGCAGCGCCGGCGGCGTCACCGGATCGTGGGCCAGCGCCAGCAGGGCTCCGTCCGCCCGCTCCGGATCGCCGTCGAGGGGCCAGAGATGGACGGAACCCAGGGCGGGCAACCCAGCGAGGGGCCGCTCGGTCCAGCCGCCCGGCCCCGGCTCGAAGACCCGGTAGGTGGGGCGCAGGTCCTCGAGCACGTCCACGATCAGCCGCCCGGCCGACCAGAACACCCTCTGCAGGGCGAGCCGCGCGTCCGGCTGCCAGAGGACCGTGAAGGCGCGGCCTCCCGCCAGCAGGTCGGGGAGCGCGATCGCCAGCACCGTGTCGGTGTCGTGCGCGACGCCGTCCACCGTCCAGGGCCGCCGCAGCCGCACGGACAGGTGGTCGCGGTGCAGCTGGACCCCGGCATGCGTGGGCAGGTCGAGGCGCGCGCGCAGGCCGCCGCGATCGCCGATATGGACAGCCGCGTCGAAGAAGCCGAGCTGCTCGACGACCGTGATCCGCTCGGTCCCGGTCTGCCGGTCGGACGCGCCCCAGACCGCCATGCTGGTCTCGGCGGTCTCGAACAGGACGGACGCGTCGCGCGGGTCCGTGCCGCGCGGCCAGAGCCGGACGGTGCGCGCGTAACCGGACCGCGTGGCCATGCCCGGGCCGAGGGCGCTCGACAGGAGCACCGTCTCGCGATCGAGCCACGTCGCGCCGCCCTTGCCCTCGGGCAGGACGAAGCCGTCGGCCACGAAGGTGCGGGTGTCCAGATCGAACTCGCGGATCACGGCCGCGTCCTTGCCGCCGCGGCTGAGGCGCACGAGGGCGCGATCGAGCGCGTCCCTGAGGATCGTCGCCCCGGCCCAGACCCAGTCCTCGCCCTCCGTCGCCGCGAGATGGTCGAGATCGAGCAGGATCTCCCAGTCCGGGACCGCGGCGCGGTAGCCGGCCGCGTCGACGCGCCGCCACAGGCCGCGCGGATGCGCGCCGTCCGTCCAGAAATTGTAGAGCCAGCTGCCGAAGCGCTGGACGAACGGGATGCGGTCCGGCCGGTCGAGGAGGTCCCGGGCGATGTCGCGGTCGCGGAGGAAGCCGGCATCGCCGTAGCGGGCGAGCGTCTCCGCGTTGCGTGCCTCGACCCAGGCGAGCGCGTCGGGCCCGTCGACCTCCTCCAGCCAGAGGTACGGATCGTCGTCGGGCCGCGCGAGGGTCGGCCTGGGGTCGGGGTGGGGGTCGGTTGCCGCGGACATCAGTGGGACCGTAGCCCCTGCGCGCCACCCTCGATAGGCGCGCGGCATTCCCCCGATGAGCGGTCAATCGTCTCGGACGCGCAGATGTTCGCATGCCTCGCGCAGGTGGAAAGGACGATCCGGACACGCGGATCAGGACGTTTCCGCATGCGGGCGGCCGATCCCCCTCCCGAACGTCGCCGCCGCGCGCGCCGTCGACTCGGCCGGCAGGCCGCGCGGGTCTCTCGGGCGCATCTATACTTATCTTTCCAGCGCCATTCGGACCATATCAGATCTTTGACTGTTTTCGCTTTTATCAAATCAGCACATATGCCTTGCATTCGCACCGATCATGGTATTCAATGATGGTTCTGTCGCGTACGGTCTGGTTCGTGCTCTGAGTCCCCATGGCCTTACCGGGGGTCGCTGCGATGCGCGTCGTCGAACAGGGGTTGCGCAGGTCTCGGCTCGCCGAGACGGCGATGGTCGGCGTCGCGGGCACCGCCGTCCTGGTCTCGGGTTGTCTCGGCATCTCGCCCGGATGGGCGGTGGACGCGGACGCGGTCGTCGGGACCTGGCGCCTCGCCGCGGCCACGCGCCGGATCGTGGACACGGGCGAGACGATCGACGCCTACGGCGGCCCGAAGCCGACCGGCTGGATCCATTACGGCCGCGACGGGCGCATGATGGTGGTCTGCGCCCACGAAGGCCGGGAGCGGCCGATCGCCAACGACAAGATGTCCGACGCGGACCGGATCAAGCTCCACAAGACCTTCTTCGCCTATGCCGGGACCTACCGGCTCGAGGGCGACCGGATCGTCCACGACATCGACACGTCCTGGAACGAGGCCTGGACCGGGACCTCCCAGGTCCGGCACGTCGCGCAGGAGAACGGGCGGCTCGTCCTCACGACGGTGCCGTTCAAGTTCAACGTCGACGGCAGGATGAGCGTCATCACCCTAACCTGGGAGAAATACCCTTAGTCAAGATCCGGAGCTCCCGCGCCTTCGCACCGTGATCGACCAGAACACTTCACGATGGAGGAAGACATGCTGCGTCCCCACGTCCTGCACGCGACCGTATTCGCTGTCGCCCTGATGACGCCGAGCCTGTGCCGGTCGGACACCGTCCAGGCCGACGCGCAGAGCGCCGCGAGCCAGTGGGACGCGGCGTATAACGGCGGCGACATGGACGCGCTGGCCAAGCTCTACACGCCCGACGCGATCGTCGTCACGAAGGGCGCGCCGCAGACCAGCGACGGCATCCAGAAGTTCTTCGCCGGGCTGAAGGCGAAGGGATGGGACGAGCACAAGACGACGGTCAAATCCGCGCTGCCGAAGGACAACCTGCTCATCGTGTCCGGCCGCTGGGAGATGACCGGCCCCGGGGACGGGGGCGCGAAGAAGAAGTTCGAGGGCAACTGGGTGAACGTGCTGGAGAAGCGCGACGGCGCCTGGCGCACGGTCCTGCACACCTGGAACTGATCGCTCCGCCCGGCCGGGGGACGGCCGGGCGGAGCGCCTCCCGGTCTCAGTGGATCGGGCGCGGAACCGTGCCCCGCGCCCGGGCGGCCGGGCCGCCCTCGGCCGGCGCCACGCCGGCCTCCAGGCTCTCCAGGCTCTGGCTGCGCGGCTCGACGCCGAACGCCGCGACCGCCACGATCTGCAGGGCGAGCAGCCCGATCATCAGGCCGGTCACGCCCGCGATGCCGTAGGTCTCGAACAGGGTAACGACCAGGAAGGGCGTCACGATGGTCGCCCCGCGCCCGACCGTGTTGCACAGGCCCGAGGCCCGCAGGCGCACTTCGGTCGGGAACAGCTCGGGGATGTAGATCCCGAACAGCAGGGCCACCAGCACGTAGATCGGCACCGTCAGCCCGAACCCGACCAGCGGCAGCAGGACCGGGTCCAGGGTCATCGGGTAGAGGATCCCGAACAGGATGGCCGTCGCCGAGGCGCCGATGATCGTCGGCTTGCGGCCCCAGCGGTCGGCGGTCAGGGCGCCGATGGCGCTGCCCACCGGCGCGCCGAGCCCCATCAGCAGCGCGTAGCCGAAGGAGGTCGCCACCGAGAGGCCCTGCCGAATGAAGAAGGTCGGCAGCCAGGTCACGAAGCCGTACAGCAGGGTGTTGATCACCACGAGGCACAGGCAGCCCAGCAGCAGGCGCGACAGCAGCGGCGGCCGGAACAGGGCGGCGAGCCCGAGCTGCGTGACGGGCGCCGCGGCGGCGGCGGCGGGCGGCAGCGGCGCGCCGCGGGCCGCCTCGGCCTCGATCGCGCGCATCAGCGCCTCGGCCTCGGCGTGGCGCCCCACGGCCTCGAGCCAGCGCGGCGATTCCGGCAGGCTCTTGCGGGCGTACCAGACGGCGAGCGCCCCGAGGCCGCCCAGCGCGAACATCGCCCGCCAGCCGAAGGTCGGGATGATCAGGTAGCCGATCAGGGAGGCGGCCGGCAGGCCCGTGACGACGAACACCGCCATGAGGCCGAGGAAGCGCCCGCGCGAGCGCGCCGGCACGAACTCGGTCATGGTCGAGTAGCCCACGACGTTCTCGGCCCCGAGCCCCACGCCCATGATGAAGCGCAGCACGATCAGCACCGTCATGTTGGGCGCGAAGGCCGCCCCGATGGCGGCCAGCCCGAAGACCAGGAGGTTCGCCTGGTAGGTGAAGCGCCGCCCGTAGCGGTCGCCGAAGAAGCCCGTGAGGAACGAGCCCGCCATCATCCCCACGAAGGTGGCCGAGACGAACCATGCGTTCTGCGGCAGGGTCGAGAAGCCGCTCTTCAGGGTCGCGCCGAGCACGGTGGCGGCGATGTAGATGTCGAACCCGTCGAAGAACATGCCGATCCCGATCAGCCACATGATGCGGCGGTGGAACGGGCCGATCGGCAGGCGGTCGAGGCGGCCTCCGGCGTTGACCGCCGGGCTCACGGCTTCGGACATGGGGCGTTTCCTTCCTCGGGTTCGGGGCCGGCGCGGAAGGGGTCCGTCTGGCGCGGACCTCGCATCCCCCGCGCCGCCGGACGTCAGTTCAGGCGGCGCTGGCCGGCCGTGTCGCGGTACCAGTCGAAGGGCCCGTCGCCGGTGGCGACCATCACGCTCTTCACGTCGAAATGGTCGTTGAAGCTCTCGATCCCGCACTCGCGGCCGAGCCCGCTGTCGCCGACCCCGCCCCAGGGCGAGGCCGGGTCGAGGCGGTGGTGGTCGTTGATCCAGACGATGCCGGCCTTGACCGCGTGCGCCACCCGGTGGGCCCGGGCGACGTCGCGGGTGCGCACGGCCGCGGCGAGGCCGAAGGGCGAGTCGTTGGCCAGCCGGAGCGCGTCGGCCTCGTCCTCGAAGCGGGTGACGCTGGTGAAGGGCCCGAACACCTCCTCCTGGAAGATGCGCATGTCGGCGGTGACGTCCGCGAACACGGTGGGCTCCACGAAGTAGCCGCCCTCGAAGCCCGGCACCCGGGCCGCCCGCCCGCCCGCCACCGCGCGGGCGCCCTGGTCGCGGCCGTAGCCGGCATAGGCCAGCACCCGCTCGCGCTGGCGCTCGGAGATGACTGGCCCGAGCTGGGTCGCCGGGTCGAAGGGATCGCCGAGGCGGATCGCGGCGGTCTTGGCGGCGAGCCGCTCGACGAACTCGTCGTAGATCGAGGCCTGGACGAGGTGGCGGCTGCCGCACACGCAGGTCTGGCCGGCGCCGATGAAGGCGCCGAAGGCCGCGTAGTTCACCGCCCGCTCGACGTCGAAGTCGTCGAACACCATCACGGGGGTCTTGCCGCCGAGCTCCATGGTCTGGTGGGCGAAGACCTTCGCGGCGGCCGAGCCGGCGATCCGGCCGGCCTCGGTGCCGCCGGTGAGCACGAGCTTGTTGATGTCGCCGTGCTCGGCCAGCGCCTTGCCGGTCGAGGCGCCAAGCCCCAGCACGATGTTGAACACGCCCGGCGGCAGGCCGGCCTCGGTGAAGATCTGCGCGAGCTTCAGGGTCGTGAGCGGCGTGTACTCGGAGGGCTTGACCACCGTGGTGCAGCCGGTGGCGAGCACCACCGCCAGCGACTTGCACAGGATCATCAGCGGGTGGTTGAACGGCGTACAGTTCGCCACCACGCCGATCGGGGTGCGGCGGGTGTAGTTGAGGTAGTTGCCCTCGACCGGGATGACGTCGTCGCGCCGCGCCAGCGCCACGCCCGCGAAGTAGCGGAAGAAGTCCGGCAGCCGCGAGAGCTGCGCCCGGGTCTCGTTGACCGGCCGGCCGTTGTTGGTGGTCTCCAGCCGGTAGAGCGTGTCGAGGTTGGCCTCGAACGCGTCGGCGAGCCTGTTCACCAGCCGGGCGCGCGCCCGGATGTCCATCCCGCCCCATTCCCGGCCCTCGAAGGCCGCCCGGGCCGCGCGCATCGCCCGGTCGACGTCGGCCGGCCCCGAATTGGGGATCCGGGCGATCACCGCGCCGGTGGCGGGGTTGCGCACGTCGATCAGCGCGCCGTCGCCGGCCTCGACCTCGCGCCCGTCGATGAAGTTGCCCCGTGTCTCGACGGTCGGTTCCGGCGCGTGCAGGGTCATGGCGTCTCTCCCGTGTCGGGTCCGTTGTCGGGCCGGGTCGGGCCCGGTGTCGTGTTCCACCGCGTCCCTCGGCTCCGCGCCGGGCGCGACCTCGTTCAGAGGACGATCGCGCTGCGTTCCAGGGCGGTCAGGATGCGGCGCTCGGCCTGGGCGACGTGCGCGCGCACGAGGCGGCGCGCCCCGCGCCCGTCGCGGCGCTGCACGGCGTCGATGATGGCGGCGTGCTCGTCCACCAGCTGCGCCGGGTCGCGCCCGCGGATACCGTCGAGGCTGACCCGGACCAGCCGGTCCGCCTGCTCGACGAGGTCGCGCACGGTCGCGGCCATGCGGCGGTTCCCCGACGCCTCGGCGAGGGCGATGTGGAAGGCGCGGTTCTCCGCGATGAAGTCGGCGCCGTCCGCGACGGCGCGGAACGCGTCGAGGGACGCCAGGACGGAAGCGGGCGCGCCGGCCGCGGCCTCGGCCGCGCAGGCCGGCTCCAGAGCGAGGCGCATGCGCAGCAGATCGCGCGCGTCCGCCACCGAAATCGCGTTGATCTGATATCCCTGACGCGCGTGAACCGTGACGAGCCGCTCGCGCTCCAGGCGCAGCAGCGCCTCCCGGACCGGCTGCCGGCTCACGGCGTAGCGCTGGGCCAGTTCCTGCTCGCGCACCTCCGCGCCGGGGCGCAGGACGCAGGCCAGGATGTCGGCGCGGATCGCCGCGTAGATGTTGTCTCGGAGCAGCACGCACGACCTCGTTCGATCGACACATGCTGCCATTCGTGAAATATCACGTCAACCGGATTGCGAGCGAACGCGTCGGATGCGACAGCGTCGTGGAGCCGCCGGCAGAGGCGGCGGGGGAGGTCTCGGATGCATGCGATGTTCGCGGATGGCCAGGTCGCGGTGACCCTGTCCGGCGAGGGCCCGCCCCTCGTCCTGCTGCACTCGCTGCTCGCCGACCGGACGAGCTTCGACCGGGTCACCCCGGCGCTCGGCCGCGACTTCCGGCTCCTCGTCCCCGACCTGCCTGGGTTCGGCGCCTCCGCGCCCGCGCCGGGCGGCCTCGAGGCCGTCGCCGACCGGGTCGGCGCGGCATTGCGCGCGGCGACCGGGGGCCGGCCAGCGGCCGGGCTGGGCAACGGCTACGGCGGCTTCGTGCTGCTGCTCTGCGCCCTGCGCCACCCCGACCTCTTCGACCGGCTCGTCTTCGCCGATTGCGGCGCCTGCTTCCCGGAGCCCGGCCGGGCCGCGTTCCGCGGCATGGCCGGCGCGGCGGCCGAGAAGGGGCTCGCGGCGCTCGCCGACACGGCCATGCGCCGGCTGTTCGCGCCCGCGTTCCAGGCCGCGCACCCGGACCTGATGGCCGAGCGCCGGGCCGCCTTCCTGCGCACGGACGTCGACGTGTTCCGGGCGGCCTGCGCGGCCCTGGCCGGCCTCGACCTGCGCGCGCGCCTCTCAGAGATCCGCGCGCCGGCGCTGGTGCTCGTCGGGGAGGAGGACGAGGCGACCCCGCCGGCCATGGCGCGCGAGCTCGCGGCCGGGCTGCCGGACGCGCGGTTCGTGACGCTGCCGGACTGCGCCCACGTCCCGCAGCTCCAGGCCCCCGAGCTGTTCGCCCGCGAGGTCCTGGCGTTTCTCCGGCCGGGTTCCGCCTGAGCGGACGCGCGGAACGGTGCTAGGTTCGGCCGCTCCGGCGGGGTCGGCGGCCCCGATCCGCGCGGCCGCGGCGGCGCGCCATCCAGCGAGACGGACATGAAGACATTTTTCGTGCAGATCAAATGCGAGATCGGCAAGACTTACGCCGCGTCCGACGCGCTCGTCGCGATGGAGATCGCGTCCGAGATCTACTCCACGGCCGGACGGTTCGACATCATGGCCAAGTTCCACGTGGACAACGGCGTCGATATCGGGCTGTTCGTGAACGACTTCCTCCTGCGCCTCGACGGCGTGAAGGATTCCGAGACGATCATCGCCTTCAAGGCCTTCCACTGACGCGCCCGACCGGGACCGGCGGCCGGCCCCGCGCGCCGCGGACGTCCGGGGCGGCCCGGCTCAGCGGACGCGCGACGGGTCGATCACCAGGAAGTACTCGCACGCCTCCGTGCCGACGTTGGTGAAGGCGTGCCCGGCATCGGCCTCGAAATACAGGCTGTCGCCGGTCTCCATGATGACCGCGCGCTCGCCGATCACCGCCCGCAGGCGGCCGCGCAGGACGTAGATGTACTCGGACACGCCGCGGCGATGGGCGGTGAACTCGCCGGTGCTGGCGCCCGGCGGCAGCGTGTTGAGCACCCAGTCGATGCCGCGCCCGGGCAGGACCGGCGAGATGCAGCGCCGCAGGTAGCCGGACGCCTCGTCGCGCAGGATCGGCTGGCGGCTCGCCGGGATGACCAGGATCTCGCGCTCCGTCGCGGGCGCCATCAGCCGCGAGAAGGTGACGCCGAGCGCCTCCGCGAGGCGGGACAGCACCACCGTCGACGGCACGGCCTCGGAGCGCTCGATCTTGGAGATCATCGAGCGGCTGACGCCCGAGCGCGCCGCCAGCGTCTCCAGCGACAGGCCCTGCTCCCTGCGGCGCCGCCGGATCTCCTCGGCGATGTGGATCTGCGGGGACGTCTCCGTCGCTGCCGGGTCCGCCCCGATGATCGTCCTCGCCGTCATGCCCCGTCTTCCGCGCCCGCGTCCGGGCCGCGCGACCGGGGCGCGGCACCGAGAGAGTCGCCCCCGCCTAGCGCAGGGGCTGCCGAAATGCACCTTGCGCCGCACCTTGCGCCGAAGCGCACTCCGGAACGCGCGTCGCCGGGCTGGCACGCCGCTTGCCTCCACAAGAATGGATTTTTATCCATCACAGTGGAGGATGTGCCGTGGCCGATACCGCGTTGCCCCTTGAGGCGTCCCCGGCTCTCGATGCCGGCCCGGTGCCGGTCGCCGACCGGCGCCAGATCGTCTGGTCGAGCGTCATCGGGACGACGGTCGAGTGGTACGACTTCCTGATCTACGGGACGGCCACGGCGCTCGTGTTCAACAAGCTGTTCTTCCCGAGCTTCGACCCGCTGGTCGGCACCATCGCGGCGTTCGGCTCCTACGCGGTGGGCTTCCTGGCGCGCCCCCTGGGCGGCGTCATCTTCGGGCATTTCGGCGACAAGATCGGCCGCAAGGCGATGCTGTCCCTGACCATCATCATCATGGGCCTCGGCACGTTCCTGATCGGATGCCTGCCGACCTACGCGCAGATCGGCATCTGGGCCCCGATCCTGCTCGTGGCGCTGCGCCTGGTCCAGGGCATCGGGATCGGCGGCGAGTGGGGCGGCGCGGTCCTGATGGTGGTGGAGAGCGTCCCGGCGGAGCGGCGCGGCTACTTCGGCAGCATCGTCCAGCTCGGCTACCCCCTCGGCGTCATCGCGTCGATCGGGGCCTTCGCGCTGTGCGGCTTCCTGCCGGAGGCGGACTTCCTCGCCTGGGGCTGGCGGATCCCGTTCCTGGCCAGCGCGCTGCTGGTCGGCCTCGGGCTGTTCATCCGCCTGCGCCTGCACGAGACGCCCGCGTTCCAGCGGGTGAAGCGGCGGTCCGCCGTGGCGCGGCTGCCGGTCATGGAGATCCTCACCGAGCACCCGCGCACCTTCCTGAAGGCCGTGGGCCTCAAGGTCTCCGAGATCGCCTACGTCAGCGTCGTGACCGTGTTCTCGATCTCCTACGTGACCGGCCAGCTCGGGCTGTCGCGCAGCATCATCCTGAACGGCATCCTGGTGGCGGCGGTGATCGAGCTCTTCACCCTGCCGGCCTTCGGCTGGCTGTCGGACCGCTACGGCCGCCGGACCCTGTTCGTCGCCGCCTGCCTGTTCTCGATCGCCTTCGCGTTCCCGCTGTTCACCCTGCTCGACACGCGCGACCCAACGATCATCACCCTGACCGTCGCGGTGGCCCTGAGCTTCGGCCAGGGGATCATGTTCGGCACCGGCGCCGCCTGGATGTCCGAGCTGTTCGACGCGCGCCTGCGCTACAGCGGCGCCTCGCTGGGCTTCCAGGTGGGCGCGGCCCTCAGCGGCGGCTTCACCCCGCTGATCGCCGCGGCCCTGCTGGGCTGGAGTTCCGGCGCGACCTGGCCGATCTCCGTCTACCTGATCGCCCTCGCCTGCATCACCCTGACGGCGACGCTCCTCGCCCCGGAGACGGCGCGCAAGCCGATCGACTGACCGGATGAGCCGCCCCGGACGCGCGCGGCGGCTTCCCATACAGTGGATTATCGTCCACTATCTGAAACAGACCGACGCGAGATCGACCGCATGACGAAGCACACCATACGCACCGAGAAGGCCGCTCCGGCGGTCGGGCCCTACGCACAGGGGATCCGGGCCGGCGGGCTGGTCTTCGCCTCCGGACAGCTGCCGATCGATCCCGCCACCGGCGCGTTCCCGGACGGGATCGAGGCGCAGACCCGGCGGTCCCTCGCCAACCTCGCCGCCGTGCTCGAGGCGGGCGGCGCCAGCCTCGCGAGCGTCGTGAAGACGACCGTGTTCCTCAAGGACATGGCGGAGTTCGCCGCGATGAACGCGGTCTACGCCGAGCACTTCCCGGGCGAGGCCCCGGCCCGCTCCACGGTCGAGGTCGCGCGCCTGCCGCGCGACGCCCGGGTCGAGATCGAGGCGATCGCGCTCGCCACGGAGGCCGCATGACAACCGAGGCGACCAGCACGATGACCGGCGAGACCGCACCCCGCATGGTCGAGGCCTTCGCGCACGCGGCCGGATCGGCCGCCGTCCGGGTTCCGGGCGGCGCCGCCGGCTGGGTCGGCAGCCTGACCCACATCCACATCGCCCCCGCGGCGAGCTACGAAATGGAGGAGGTGTCCGAGGCCGTGTGCGTGGCAGGCCGCGGGATCGAGGGCGACCGCTACTTCCTCGGCACCGGCACCTACTCGCCCAAGCCCGACGTGCGCGAGGTCACGCTGATCGAGCAGGAGGCCCTCGACGCCCTCAACCGCAACGACCCGCCGCTGCAGGAGGGGCCGCTGCGCCTCCTGCCGGGGGACCATCGGCGCAACCTCACGGTGCGCGGCGTGCCGCTCAACCACTTGGTCGGCCGGCGCTTCCGGGTCGGCGCGGTGATCCTGCGGGGCGGGCGCCTCAACTTCCCCTGCCGCTATCTCGAGGAGCTGCTCGGAATGCCGGTCTACCTGCCGCTCTACAACCGCTCGGGCCTGAACTGCGGGATCGAGAGCGGCGGCGTGATCCGGCCCGGCGATGCGATCGCGCTGCTGGACTGACGGAGCTGCGCGCGATGACGGCCCGCCTGATCATGAAGCTGCGCGTCGCCGACGCGGTCGCGACGACGCCGGAGGTGCTGCACCTCGGTCTGGTCCATCCCGCGCGCCCGGAACTCCCCGCCTGGACGGCCGGCGCCCATGTCGACCTGCGCCTGCCGGACGGGCGGGTGCGGCAGTACTCGCTGTGCGGCGACCCGGCCGACCGGAGCCGCTATGAGATCGCGATCAAGCGGGAGGCGGCCGGCCGGGGCGGCTCGGCCTGGGCGCACGAGACGCTCGCGCCCGGGGCGTTCGCCCACGTCTCGGCGCCCCGCAACAACTTCCCCCTCGACCCCGAGGCGCGCCGCCACCTGCTCGTGGCCGGCGGGATCGGGGTGACGCCCCTGCTCGCCATGGCGCGCGCGCTCGCCGCGTCGGGAGCGGAGTTCGCGTTCCACCTCTGCGCCCCCTCCCCCGAGGCGGCGCCGCTGCTGGCAGCGGTGCGGGCGGTCTGCGGGCCGCGCCTCCGGTGCTGGTTCGGGTCCGAGGGGCGGCGCTTCGACCCCGACGCCCTCGGCCCGGCCGAGACCGGGACCCACGCCTACGCCTGCGGGCCGCGGCGCCTCATGGACGCGGTCCAGGAGGGCCTGGTCGCGCGGGGCTGGCCCGCCGAGCGGGTGCACAGCGAGCATTTCGAGCCGCTGCGCGACGAGGGCTTCGTACCGGAGCCGTTCGAGGCGCGCATCGCCTCCACCGGGCAGGTGCTCCACGTGCCCGCCGACCGGTCGCTGCTCGACGTGCTGCGCGGCGCGGGGCTTGACCTGCCCTCCTCCTGCGAGCTCGGCGTCTGCGGCGCTTGCGAGTGCGGCTATCGCGACGGCGCGGTCCTCCACCGCGACGCGGTCCTGCCGCTCGCCAAGCGCCGGAGCCGCATGATGCCCTGCGTCTCACGTGCGCGGGACGCCGTGACGCTCGAGCTCTGACGGCCGGACCCGCGCTGCGGCGTTATCAGACGTGTGGCCCCGCGCGGGCGACGACGCCGGCCGCCTCGCCGCGCGGCCCGCGCGACCGTGAGCTGCGCCAGCGCGCCGCACGATTCGGATCAGCGAACCTCACGCGGCGGATGGCGATGCCGCTCGGGCTGGGTTAGCCCGCCTCGACAGTGCCATCGCCGTGGGGCAGTGCCCCGCCCGCCAAGAGGAGGTTGTGAGAATGAGCCGATCCACGCTGTCCATCAGCGCCGGTCTGGCGGCGGCCGCAGTCGTCCTGGCGGGCCTCTGGATCTCCTACGGGCCCCGCCCTCACGCGAGCCGCGACAGGCAGGCGTCCACACCGATTGCCGTGTCCAAGCAGGACCGATCCGGGATCGACCCGCAGGGCGAGACCATCCGGTCCGTCTATCCGGGGCCGAACGCCGGATCCGCCCCGCGCGTCGCCCCGGCACCGCGGAACGCGACAGCCGCCCCCCCGTCCTCCCTGGCGGCAACCCCGCCCGCATCGCCGGCAGCGTCGCCGGATGCCCCCGCGGCGAGCGGGGTGGCGAAGCCGGCGGCGCCGCCGCAGCAGGCCGAGGGCGCGCCGGGCTCCGGCCAGCCGCCGGCCTCTCCGGGCCAGGGCGTCGACCTCAACACGGCGTCCGTCGAGGAACTGAACGCCCTCGGGGCCGGCATGATCGGGCGCCGGATCGTCGCGTTCCGGCCCTACGGCTCGCCGGAGGATCTCGTGACCCGGCGTGTCCTGAAGAAGGCCGATTACGAGGCGATCAGGGCTGCCGTCGCGGTGCGGCAGACCGAGTCCGCTGGCGCGGGCCGCCCGGATTGAGGGTCGAAGCCCGTCGGCACCGAGCCGAGCTCGCCGGTCCCACGGGTGCCAGGGGCCACGGCCCGGACGCTACGCGCGCTTCGACGGGGCGGGCTGCTTGGCGGCGAGACGTTTGCCGAGCCGCTCGATGTCGACGATCATCCGCTCGTGCGTCCCGGACCCGATCTGCTCCGACTCGTCCCAGGCCGCGACGCGGAACTGGATCTGGCGTCCGGCGACGCCGACCACCTCGGCCTCCGCCCGGACGCGGTGCCCGACCGGGGTCGCCGCCATGTGGGTCACGTCCACCTTGGTCCCGACGGCGCTCTCGCCGGGATCGAGGTACTGGCGGACGGCGTTCAGCGCCGCGTTCTCCATGATCAGGACCATCATCGGCGTGGCGAAGACCGGCGGCAGGATGTTGTCCTTGAACTGGCTGGCCAGATGTGACGGCCCGACCAGCATGGCGAAGCTCCCCTTCGCCCCCAACGGGATGTCCTGCATGCGCGCGCTCCAGATCCGTTTCGGCCCGATGACCGATAGGTAGGGCCGAGGGACCGCGTCCGGACATCCCGGGACCTTCGCCGCACGCAGCCCAGCCCCCTCCCCGCCGCCCGGCCAGGCACGGGAACCCCGGCACGAGAACCCCGGACCGGGAACCCCCGGAAGGGGGGGACGAGCGCTCGCAAGCGAGTCGCGTCCGGTCAGCGCCGACGGCGGGGCTGGCCGGCCGCCCCAAGGATGAGGTCCGCGATATCCGGAGCGCGCGAGATCAGGGACAGGTGGCTCGCCCGGAGCTCGACGGTCCGCGCGTTCATGCGCTTGGCCATGAACCGTTCGAGGTCCGGGTCGATGGTCCGATCCTCGGTCGACACCGCGTAGAAGCTCGGCTTCGAGCGCCAGGCGGCCTGGGTGGTCCGTCCCGTCAGCAGGGCCTTGCGGAACGGCTGCTGGACCGCGAACAGCACCCGCGCCTTCTCCACCGGCAGGTCGCCCGCGAAATCCCGCAGGAACGCCGCCTCGCTCAGGCGCCCCTCGTCGCCGTCGAACACGACGCCGGCCGAGGCGGGCGGGGTCGGGTAGGCCTTCGCCAGCGCCGCGTAATCCTCGTTCGCGTCCGGCGCCCGCGCCGCCACGTAGACCAGCGCCGAGACCTTCGGGTCGATCCCGGCTTCGGTCACGATCATGCCGGAGAACGAGTGGCCGACGAGGACGGTCGGTCCCTCCTGGCGGGCCAGCACGCGCTGCGCCGAGGCCACCGCTTCCGCGAGGGTGGTCAGCGGGTTCTGCACGGAGGTGACGGAGAGGCCGGCCGCCTGCAGGTGCGGGATCACCTCCGACCAGCACGACCCGTCGGCGAACAGCCCGTGGACCAGCACGACGTTGCGCGCCCGCGGGAGATCCTGGGCGGTGGCCGGTCCGGGCAGCAGCGCGGCGGCCGCGCCGGCGGCAAGGGTGCGGGTCAGCGTTCTGCGCGTCATCATGGGGACGCCTCCATCCGGACTCGTCGATGCGGGACGTACCGTCCCTGTTCGCCGCCGGCGCGGGAAGGATACAGCCTCGGGCCGCCCAAGGCGCATCTCGGCGCGCATCTCGGCGCGACCCGGCGGCGGCCGGGACCGCGCGCGGACGGGCACATCCGGGCGCAAGCGTCCCGGGATGTTACCCGGATATGCTGCGCGATGCTGGACGAGGGCGGCCTTTCAGCCTCTCATGGCGGCACGAATTGAGTAAAAACCGGGAGAGGAAACCGAGATGCTGCGACGCGTGCTGCGTCGGCTGACGGCTGCGGCCTCGCTGACAGTGCTGACATTCGCCGTTCCGGCCGGCGCCGAGGAGCCGCTGCGCTTCGAGGTCGATCCGGCCTGGCCGCAGCGCCTGCCGAACGACTGGATCATGGGTCAGGCGGCGGGTGTCGCGGTCGACGCGCAGGACAATGTCTGGGTGATCCAGCGGCCGCGCACCCTCACCGACGACGAGAAGGCCGCGAGCCTCGATCCGCCCCGCACCCGCTGCTGCAAGCCGGCGCCCCCGGTCCTCGTCTTCGACCAGGCCGGGCGCCTGGTGAAGTCCTGGGGCGGCCCGGGCGAGGGCTATCAGTGGCCCCAGAACGAGCACGGCATCCACATCGACCACAAGGGCTTCGTCTGGCTCGCCGGCAACGGCGACACCGACGGCCAGATCCTGAAGTTCACCCCGGACGGCAAGTTCGTGCTGCAGATCGGCAAGCAGGGGCCGCAGACCGACAGCCGGGACACGAGCCGCCTCGGCAAGCCGGCCGGCATGATGGTCGATCCGGAGACGAACGAGCTCTACGTGGCCGACGGCTACTACAACCACCGCGTCATCGTGTTCGACGCAGAGACCGGAGCGTTCAAGCGGATGTGGGGCGCCTACGGCAAGCCGCCGACCGACGACAAGCTCGGCCCCTACGATCCGGCGGCGACCCCGTCCCAGCAATTCGCCAACCCGGTGCACTGCGTGCAGGTCGCCCGCGACGGCCTCGTCTACGTGTGTGACCGGACCAACGACCGGATCCAGGTGTTCCGGAAGGACGGCACCTTCGTGAAGGAGATGTTCGTCGAGAAGAACACCCGGGCCAACGGCTCGGTCTGGGAACTCGCCCTGTGGCCGGACGAGCGCCAGACCTACCTGCTCAACGCCGACGGGGCCAACAACGAGGTCCGCACCCTGAGCCGCGACACCGGCGAGGTCCTCGGCCGCTTCGGCCGCAACGGTCGGATGGCCGGCGACTTCCACTGGGTCCACAACCTCGCGATCGACTCCAAGGGCAACGTCTTCACCACCGAGGTCGACACCGGGAAGCGGGCGCAGAAGTTCCTGTTCCGGGGCGACATGGTGCTGCGCAAGCGCGCCGCCCTGCCGGAGGGCGGCGCGCGATGATCGCGGCGGCCGATCCGGCCACGCCGGTCGCCGGCGCGGGCTGCGCGTGCTGCCTGCCCCGGCGCGGCTTCCTGGGCCGCCTCGCGGGGCTGGGGGCGGCGGCGCTGACGGCCGGCGCCGCGCGGGCCGAGCCGTCGCGCTACACGGGTCTGGTGATCGACTGCCACGGGCACTACACCACCGAGCCGGCCGCCATGCTGGACTGGCGCAAGCGCCAGATCGGCGCGCTCAACGACCCGGGCCAGTCCCCCAAGCCGTCGGACCTGCAAGTCAGCGACGACGCGGTGCGCGCCAGCGTGAGCGGGCGGCAGCTCAAGCTCCAGTCCGAGCGCGGCATCTCCCTGGCGCTGTTCTCGCCGCGGGCCGGCGGGATGGGCCACCATATCGGCACGGCCCGCACCAGCCTCGACTGGTCGATCGTGTCGAACGACATGATCCACCGGGTGACGAGCCTGATGCCGCAGAACTTCGTCGGCGTCTGCCAGCTGCCGCAATCGCCGGGTGTCTCGCCCAAGAACTGCACGGCCGAGCTCGAGCGCTGCGTCAAGGAGCTCGGCTTCGTCGGCTGCAACGTCAACCCGGACCCGTCCGGGGGCTACTGGACCGATCCGCCGCTCTCCGACCGGTTCTGGTACCCGCTCTGGGAGAAGATGGTCGAGCTCGACGTGCCCGGCATGGTGCATGTCAGCGCCTCGGCCAATCCCAACTTCCACGCGACCGGGGCGCACTACATCAACGGCGACACCACCGCCTTCATGCAGTTCGTGACCTCGGACCTGTTCAAGGACTTCCCGACGCTGCGCCTGATCATCCCGCACGGCGGCGGTGCCGTGCCCTATCACTGGGGGCGCTACCGGGGACTGGCCCAGGACATGAAGCGGCCGCCGCTGTCCGAGCTGATGCGCAACGTCTTCTTCGACACCTGCGTCTACCATCAGCCCGGCATCGACCTGCTGCTCAAGGTCGTCCCGCGCGAGAACGTGCTGTTCGCCTCAGAGATGGTCGGCGCGGTGAACGGGGTCGATCCCGAGACCGGCCACGCCTACGACGACACCAAGCGCTACGTCGAGGCCGCGGCGATCCCGGACGCGGACCGGGCCAAGATCTACGCCGGGAACGCGCTGCGCGTGTATCCGCGCCTCGCGGCGCGGCTCCGGTCGGTCGGCGTGACGCCGTAGGGCCGCCGAGGGCCTCGGAGGAGCCGCAGAGGCGGGGTGGACCCGATCGCGGATCCGCCGGCGCGCGCCTGCCGGTGACCGGGCGAATGTGTCTCAGATCGACGGCGCCGCCGCGCGGACGATGTTGGTCCCAGGGCCGGACCGGCGGGTGAAGCGGGGATGTCGTTCATGAGGGTCACGATCTGCGCCGTCGCGCTCTGCCTTGTCGCGGGCCTGGGCCACGCTCAGGAGGCCGGGCAGACGGTCGCCGGCGAGGGGGACTGGGTGCTCAGGAAATCGGCGGCCCCGTCGAGCGGCGACGTCGCCTGCGTTCTGGCGCCGAAGGCGCGGTCGCGCATCCAGATCGTCGGCGACCGCATCGAGATCACCGGCCTGCCAAAGAATTCCATCTTCAATTATCAGTATCGGATCGACGACGGACCTGTTTCAACCGCGATGTTTCCCACAACGCAGATGCAGGACGCCGGAGTGATCACGCTGAATGGGGACGTATTGAAAGATATTCTGGCCGGTCGACGCTTCAGCATCCGCCTGCTGGACCGATGGCACGAGGCCATGACGGAGGAGATCAGCCTCTCCGGGCTGCGCGGCCTGATCGACAAGCGGGCCGAGGCCTGCAGGTAGCCGGCGCCTCACGCAGCGCGCCGGAGCCCCCTCCCCCGTGCGGGCGGATCGCGCGCGGCGGATCTCGGGAACCGGCGGCCTCGCGACCGGTCCGCCCCGGCGGCGCGAGGCCCGCGCGGCGCGACCTCAGAGCCCGGATCGCTCCGGGCCGCGCGCCTGTTCGCGCTCGTAGGCCGCGAACAGCTCGGGGAGGCGCGCGACGAGGAAGTCGCCGAAGGCGGGATGGAGCGTCTCGTCGATGATCAGGCCCACGGTCGTCGGGGTCCGCTCGACGCGCGCCAAGTGGCGCCCGTCCTCCGCCAGCCCCACCTCCGGCCCCGCGCGGACCACCGGCGGCGCCGGGGCTGGGACCGGCGCCACGGCCGCGTACACGCGCACGAACCGCTGGTCGGAGGACAGGGTCGCGAAGGCGTCCGCGGCGACGATCTCATCGACCCGCGCCCGCATCTCCGGGCTGGCGAGGCGATCCGCGAGGCTCATCCACCGGCGGCGTCCCGCCTTCGGGGCGGGACCGATGGCGGCGATCACAGAATCGGGCAGGGCGCGCCGCGCCGCGATCAGGCGCGACAGCTCGGTCTTGTCGACGAGCAGGGCGGCCATGATCACGTCGCGCCCGTGCCCGAGCCGCTCCAGCGTCAGGGCGAAGGCGGCCCGCTCGATGAAGCTGAGATCGGCCCGCGCGTTGTTCTCCTGACCCTGGGCGACGACGAGTTCGGCATCCGTGAGCGTCCGCACCAGCGCGCGGACCGGCCGCCCCAGCGCGGCCGCGGCCCGCAGCCGCCGGTGGCCGAACGCGACCTGATAGCGCCCGCTGACGGTGGGATGGGGCCGCACCAGGATCGGGGTCTGCTGCCCCTGCGCCCGGATGACGGCGACGAAGGCGTCCTCGCCGGGGCCGTCGATCACCGGCAGCCGGTCGGGAGCCGGCGACGGGTCGACGAGGCCCGGATCGAGATCGACCGCGACGCTGCCGGACCTGAGCTGGTCCTCCGCGGCGCGCGCCGAGACGACTTCGGAGGTCAGGCGCTCCAGGGACCGGCTCATCGCGCCGACTGCGCCGCGGCCGGTGAAGCTGGGAACGGCCGGGGCCGGGCCCCGCTCCGATCGCGCGGCCGCCGCGTCGTCGCGGGGCGAGTTGACCGCGGTCAACTCGGTCTGGTCGGCCGGATCGAGCAGGCCGGCGAGGAGGTTCTTGCGGGCCATCGGATCAGCGTCCCCATGCCGTGCGGATCAGCGCCTCGATCTCGCCGTTGACCGCGTCCAGGCTCTCCATCGCGCGGTCGTAGGTCGCGCGCGTGAACTGGTCGCGACTGACCTCGAACAGGGTCTGCTTGGTGATGCCGGCATCCGAGACCGCCGTGCTCTTCAGCATCGCGTTGGTGAGCACGCGCTCCCCGAACAGCGTCCGCATGAACGCGACCATCTGGGTCTGCGGACCGTCGGTCGGCTCGTAGCGCGTGACGAGGTAGCGCATCCAGTCGTAGTTCATGTCGCCGCCGGCCTTGGCGACGACCCCGAGCATCTCGGAGGTCATCAGCAGGAACTGGCACATCGACATCACGTCGAGCATCTGCGGATGCACGGTGACGAGCACGCTGGTCGCCGCGCACAGGGCCGAGAGCGTCAGGTAGCCGAGTTGCGGCGGGCAATCGACCACGACCACGTCGTAGCGGTCGGCGACCGGCGCCAGGGCCTGGGCGAAGCGCGTGAAGAACAGCGAATCGCCGTCGCTGCTCCGCTGGAGGAGGGCGCGCGGTGTCTCGTGCTCGAATTCCATCAGCTCGAGATTGCCCGGCACGAGGTCGAGGCCCGGAAAGTAGGTCTTCTGGATGACGTCGGTCAGGGGACGGCGCGCCGCGTCGTACCGGATCGCGGCGTAGAGGGTCTCGTTGTCCCGCACGTCGAATTCGGGCTGGATCCCGTGCAGGGCCGACAGGCTCGCCTGCGGGTCGAGGTCGACGGCGAGGACGCGGTAGCCCTGCAGCGCCATGTGCTGCGCGAGATGGGCCGCCGTGGTGGTCTTGCCCGAGCCGCCCTTGAAATTCACCACCGCGATGATCTGGAGATGCTCCTCGGCCCGCCGCTCCTTCCGGTACCGCCGGCCAGTCTTGGCCCCTTCGTCCAGCATGCCGCGCAGCGCCTGGATGTCGGCGCTCGAGTAGGATCGCCGCCCGGACGGCCCGATCTCGGGGGCGGGCCCCTTGCCGTCGAGCGAGAGGCGCCGCAGGTAGCCGTCGTCGACCCCGATCAGCTTGGCGGCCTCGCCGGACGAGAATCGCCGCAGCTGCTTGCGCGCCTCGGGCGGGAACAGCCGCTGCCGGTGCGACTGCAGTTTGGCCGACAGCGCCTGCGCGTCGCCGGCGATCAGATCGTGCATCGCCATGGAGGTTGACCCCGAAGAGGGTAGGGCGGCGAGCGCCGCGGGGCTGGCCACGGTTCCGAACTCCTGTCACGGTTTTCTCGGCCGCAAACGCCGCCGCACCGTGACAAGATCACAGTCAACCTTAACAGAATGTTGACGCTCGCGCCGCCCCGCTTCCGAGCGGGCGAGCGTGTTGACCGCGGTCAACTCCCGCGACGCGGACGGGACCGCTTGGGCCGTCGGCTGACGCTCGACGGCGCTGGCGCCACAGGGCGAAGAGCATCGGCCAGGCCGAGAACCGACCGGAGCGGGACTTCCGCGTCAGGTCGCGGAGATAGGCGCCGGGCGCGCCGATCGACTCGGCGCGCTGGAGGATCGCCGACAGCGCCGACAGCGCGTGGTCCCGCCCCATCGCGGCCAGGGCCGCCTCCCAGACGTCCGGACCGATTCCCAGCGCCGGACGAACGACCTCCGCCGCGCCGGCCAGATCGGACCAGCTCCGGATACCGTCGCGGGCGTAGAGCACGACGTCGGGACAGGCCTCGAGCACCATCGGCAGAGGCAGGGGCGAGGGGAGGGAAGAGGGGATCGGCGAGGGGAGGGGACGCGGCTGGCCGGGCGCGGGAGCGACGTCGGATCGCGCGGCTCCGGCCGGGCCTCGCCGGGGGCACCGTTCAGAATCGTCAGCAGGATCTGGATCTGAATTCTGATGGTGGCGCTCACCGTGAGACGCAGTGCCGACCATTTCCGGCGCATTCGCCAAACTTGGCAGCCACTTGTCCACCTCCCGGCGCAGCGCGCGCAGCGGTTCGGCGGCGGCGTGCAGGTGGGGCTCGCCGGCGGTCCGACCCGGCATGCCGCCGCAGGCCGCGAACCGGTCCGCGAGCGCCGCCCAGGGCCCGGACCATCCGGATTCGGCGGCCAGGGCGAGGATCTTCGACAGGTCGCGGCGGTGCAGGGCGATCTCCTCGCGCAGGAGCAGGCGCCGGCGCGCGGCCGCCCGCACCGCCCGGGCAAGAACGGCGAATTCCCCCGCGCGCGCCACGAGCGGCGTCAGGTCGAACCCGAAGGCGCGCGATCGCGCCGGCACCGTCGCGGCGCGCGTAGCGCTTGCCGTTCGGGCTGTCCCGCCGGATCACCAGGCCGGCCGCGACGAGCTGGGCCAGCGCGCGCCGCAGCGTCGCCGGGGACGGCCCGTGCGACCGCAGCGACAATTCGCGGTTCGACGGGAAGACCACGAGCGGCGAGCCGGGCGACAGCGCCGTCTCGGGATGGAACGTGAGCAGCGCGCTCAGCACCGCGAGGGCGCGGTCCGAGACGGCGAGGTGATCCTTCGCCTCGGTCACGTCGCGGAAGATGCGCCATTTGTGCCCGACCGCGTCGTCGGGGCAGGCCTTGGCCGCCGCCTGCGCGGCCATCATGCCGAGCGAGAGCGGTCGCCGCCCGAAGGGCGTCGTGGGTTCGTGTCCGGGAAGCATTGTCCTCGCCCGCGATGAGGCAAGAGAGCAGCGCCCGCCGAGGCGATGGCCGCGTCGCGTGGTTGACAGCGATGTCCGGGAGTGATTCTCTGAGGTTGTCCAGACGACAGAGAGGGCTTCCGGGGCGAACGTCTCGGGGGCCTTTTCTTTTGCCGGGTTGCTCCGTCTAGAGGGGTGGGGGTGGGCCGCCGTCAGGCGCGCGCGGCACCGGCCGGCGTCAGCAGGTCCGCGCTCTCGCAGGGGCCCATCTGATCCGGGACCCGCGCAGCCTTGCGCGCCCGCGGCGCGGCACGGGCGCGACGGGTCGGCCCCCCCGCGACGGCGACGAAGGCGCGCCGCAGCTCCGCCGGGTCCGAGTGCCGCAGCACCAGACCCTCGGCCGTCATCGCGACGTTGGCTTCCGGGTACGCGTCGAGGGTGCGCTTGATCGATTCCGAGAAGGCCTGCTTGAAGCGGGAGGCGAATTCCGAGGATCCGAACTGCGCCATCAGATCGCGCCAGGTCAGCAATTCGCTCTCCCCGCGCGAGAGCAGCGGCAGCCGGTAGCAGAGGTACACGAGGATATCGATCGCCATGGCGTTGTGGGCGACCTGGCGCAGCCTGGCGGTCGGCACCGGGATCGAGTGCCGTGTGAAGCGGTCGTAGGCGTTCTGGCTGAGCATCAGCGCTTCCGGCCAGCGCATGGCGCTGTGTCCCCCGGCGGCCCAGACCTCGAGGTCGTCATCCTTGAACGCGCCCCCCTCGATCAGGCTCTCGCGCTTGAACACGTGGCCGCCCTCGTCGCCGTTCAGGACCATCGTGAAGATGGGGAAGCTCAGCCGGACGAGCTGGTCCTTGGTCGGCCCGATCGAGCCCCGCTCGCCGCCCGTGACCGGCAAACCGACGGCCTTCAACCACTCGGTGATCCGCCCCATCTCCATCCAGCGGTCGCCGGCGCTCCGGCGCGGATCGCGGGCCTCCGTGGCCAGCCACATGGAGAGGAGGCGCGCCTTGGGTCCGAACGGGACGCCCACCTCGATCTGGCGCCCGTTGGGCAGGACGAACCGGGCCGGCTCGACGGTCAGCGAGAAGCGACCGTCGCGCCGGTTCCACGGCTCCATCGTGTTCTTGGGCCGGCGCAGCGGCAGGCCGGCGATGCAGAAGCCCTTGTGGAGGAACGACACATCCATGCGGCCGTCGAGCGCGGGGCCGAGCCTGGTCGTCGGCCGGTCGGCTCCGGCCTCGGGGCGCCGCAGGCTCTGCTCCCACAGGCTCAACTGGCGGGTCTCTGCCGCGTTCATGCCGGTCTCGCTCTCCTCGTGCCGACCACAGGGCAATTTGGAGGCTATCAGTCGCGAGTCGCCGACCGGGCGCAATCATCGGGTTTCCAAATCTCAGCGCGCCGACCGGGATTCTTTACAAAACTCAGCGTCGGCGACCCACGGCCGCCCAGCGGTCGAGCCGCGACGGCGTCCCGGCACGGCTGCGACCGCCGTTGGCGCCGGTCGCGTCGGCGCGAGTGCGAAAAATCAGCGCTCGCCGACCGTCCGCTGGCAAAAGTCAGCGTGGCGCACGCCGTCGATGACGGGTGAGGGCGCTTGGCGACCTTCCAAACCCCGGCAGGCGCGTCCACCTGCGCTGATTTTTGTAAGTCCCGCGCCGTCGGACACCGCAGGGGCCGCGCTGAGTTTTCTCAGGAGCGGACCCGGGGGCGCTGATTTTTGTAAGCGGTCGCGTCGGCAGGCCCGGCACCAGCGCGTTGGGTGGCCACTGACCGGCGACGCGTCTCGGGCGCGCTCGGACGCCACTGGACAGAGACGCGAGGCGGCCGATCAGCCGCACAAAGGGTGGCGACCCGGCCTGCTCGGGACCTCGCCGACGCGCTTCCAGCGGCGGACCGTAACCCGCGCGCCCGTGAGGCGGCGTGGACCGATCGGCAGGGACGACTCAGATGCGAGCCGCGCACCGCAGGATCAGGATGGTGGTGCGGCGACGCGTCGGATGGTGGCGTCGCTGACCGGCAAGGTCCCGTGGTCCGGAGACGGTCGGGCATCCGGTCGCGGCCCGCGACGACGCGGTCGGTGACCGCCCGACACATCGGAGCGCTACGGAGCGGGACCGGGAGGGGAGGGCGCCTTCGGGCCGCTCGCGCGACGGGCGTCGGCACCGGGCCGGTCATGGACGCCCCGTGCGCCCCTGCGCGGGCCGCGCGTCCCGCTCACCTATCGCCTGCGAAGTTCCAGAACGTGCCGCGTCGCGGGCGGCAAGTTGTCGCTCAAGGACAGGACGCGCGCATCCGAGGTGAACCGAATCTTCCTGTCGTTGTTTACGCTCGCCACCGAGGAGCGTTGACGACGTGACACCCCGATACGGTGTGTGACGCGGCGATCCGGGCCGTCTTGCCTTCCCGGAGCGCGGTCGCGCGCCGCGATCTCTGTCGACGACCGAAGATCCGATTTGTCAGGAGGAGATCCATGAAGGGATTCACGAAAATTGTGTCGTACGCGGCGGCCGCGGCGGCGGTCTGCATGCTCGCGGTTGTGGTGGTCCAATCGGCGGGGCTCCTCGCCGGGTGATGGGCCCCACGCGGTGATCCAAGTTCAAAGTTCGTACAGGGTCAGGAGCGATAGTCTAAATCTGTCTCATCGACGATGATGCCGGTATCGGGACCGTGGAGGAACAAGCGGCTTGGCGATTCTTCCCGGCATCGTCCGAGCCGAACACCGACTCAGACCGGGGTCGGAAGACGGGCGATGACCTTGATCTCGAAGTCGAAGCCCGCGAGCCAGGTCACGCCGACGGCAGTCCAGTTCGGATAGGGCGGTTCGCCGATCATTACGTCGCGTACCGCCATCACTGTGTCGAACTGCGTTTCAGGGTCGGTGTGGAAGGTTGTCACGTCCACCACGTCGTCGAAACTGCAGCCGGCCGCCGCGAGAACGGAGTTCAGCCTGTCGAAGGCACGGCGAACCTGCGCACCGAAATCCGGTTCAGGCGAGCCATCCTCGCGGCTGCCGACTTGGCCGGAGACGAAAAGCAGGTCGCCGGACCGGATCGCGGCCGAGTAGCGGTGCTTGTCGTAGAGGGCTTGCCGTCCGGGCGGAAAGACTGCATCGCGCTTCGACATATCGCGTGTCCTCTGCGAAGGGTGCCGACGGCTTCCATCGACCTCGCGGCGCCATTCACATACGCCGCGTATGCGGACCATCATGGCATACGCGGCGTATGTCAACACATGCGGGCCTATGTGAAGGATCGAGGCATCCTGTGGCATCGGGACGGCGCGCGCTGAAGATGGAGGAAACCCGCGCGAGGCTGATCCGCGCGGCGCGTGCAGCCTTTGCCGAGAAGGGCTACGCAGCGGCGTCGATGGATGAGCTGACGGAAGCGGCCGGCCTGACGCGCGGCGCGCTCTATCACAACTTCGGCGACAAGAAGGGCCTGCTTCAGGCCGTCATCGCGCAGCTCGACGCCGAGATGGTCGCTAAGGCGCGGGTCGCGCGCGAGAGGGCGCCAACGCCCTGGCTCGGCTTCCTCGACGAGGGCGTCGCCTACATCGAGTTGGCCCTCGAGCCGGAGATCCAGCGCATCGTGCTCCTCGACGGACCGGCAGTGCTGGGCGATCCGTCGCGATGGCCGGGCCAGACCGCCTGCCTGCGCACGACGACCGAGACGATCCAGGCCCTCGTGGAGGCCGGGACGGTCAAGCCTGTCGATGCCGAGGC
The DNA here is from genome assembly GCF_900107945.1 of Methylobacterium sp. 190mf. Lineage (NCBI taxonomy): Bacteria > Pseudomonadati > Pseudomonadota > Alphaproteobacteria > Hyphomicrobiales > Methylobacteriaceae > Methylobacterium > Methylobacterium sp. 190mf. The sequence continues at coordinate 69,579 of NZ_FNVI01000029.1, forward strand.
CGCGGCGCGCCTGATCAACGGCGCGGCGCTCAACGCCGCGCTCTGGGTCGCCGCGTCCGACGATCCACCGGCCGTCCTCGGCAGGGCCACCGAGGCCTTCCGGTGCTTGGCGAACGGCCTCCTGAAGTAGGCCGTCCCGCCGGTCTGGACGCGTCATCCTCGGGCGCGCGACGCGTTCGTCGGGGGACACCTTGCAGGGTGGCCCGCGCGCGAACAGCGAGAGAGGAGACGACAACGACGTCTGCTCCGGACCCATGTCGCTCGAAAGCCGACCAGCCGGAAGCCATCCGTCTGAGACGTTCAGGCGGGCGTCGCGCGATGACGGAAACTGGCCGTAAGTGGAACAGCCGCTTCTGAGACGGTCGGCCGGAAAAGCAGATGGGGTCGTCTAATCGCGGGGCGAAACGCAAGCTTTTTCTGCGGTGATCGTGACCATATGCCGGGTGCAGGGTCGTCTTCGCGGTCGGCAGGAGCCGCCGCATGATGGAGCTTCGCGGGAGGAGCCTTCCAATGTGGATGCCGCACTTCGCTGAGTCAGCGGGTGCACCCCATCAGGCGGAATGGCTCTGCCCACGTCCCGGCAAGGACAGACCTGTGTGCTCGCCGCGCGAACGCGATCCGCTCGTCAGATCAGGCGACCGCTCCGGCGGTGCGGTCAAATCTCTCGCCAGACTTCAGCATGGCGTGCATCGTAACCGCCAACTTGCG